>CAYWRV010000049.1:0-12797 GCA_964460865.1 uncultured Smithella sp.
CCAGCTGAGCTACCCGCCCGCATGCTCAAAAAAAGCTGCAAGGCTTCTAGCAACATTAGTATTTCTTGTCAAGCTGTAATGTTTAGAAACCTCCTTTAATTAAGAGGCGCCGCGCTCGCCTGCATTTCACCGGTCAGCAGATTGCCAAAGGTATCCTCGTCCTTGACAAAGGCGATATCGAGCACTTCATCTATATGTTCGACAAAGACGATTTTCAGCACTTTCTTCACGTTCTGAGGTACTTCTGCCAGATCCTTCTCATTATCTTTCGGGATAACAACCGTCTTTATGTTACCGCGGTGTGCCGCCAGGATTTTTTCCTTCAGACCGCCGATGGGCAAGACCCTTCCTCTTAAGGTGATTTCACCAGTCATGGCCAGATCGGCACGCACTTTTTTCTTCATCAGCACCGACGCAATAGAGGTTGCCATGGCAATACCGGCCGAAGGCCCGTCCTTGGGAATCGCACCTTCCGGCACGTGAATGTGTATATCGATTTTCTTGTAGAAGTTTTTCGCCAGCCCAAAACGTTCGGCCCGCGCTCTGATATAGGTTAGTGCCGCCTGAACGGATTCCTGCATGACATCACCTAACTTGCCTGTCATCACCATTCGGCCAGTACCTTCCATTACAGATGCTTCAATCGCCAGAAGCTCGCCGCCGATTTCCGTCCACGCCAGTCCCGTGGTCAGACCGATCTGGTTTTTTTCCTCCGTCTCACCGTGACGGAACTTCGGCACACCCAAATAATTAGGTATGCCCTTGGAGGTGACGTTAATTTTCTTGGTTACTCCACTGCTGACAATTTCTCTGGCAACTTTACGACAAACAGAGGCGATTTCCCGCTCCAGATTACGCACGCCCGCCTCTCTCGTGTACTGGCGGATAATGCGCAAAAGCGCCCCGTTGGTGAATTCAATATTTTCCTTAACCAGACCGTTTGCCTCCATTTCCTTTGTGATAAGAAATTTCCTGGCGATCTGCATTTTTTCCTGCTCCGTATAGCCGGCAATACGGATCACTTCCATCCTATCCTGCAGAGGGGGAGGAATGGTCTGCAGGACATTGGCTGTCGTGATGAACATAATATCGGATAAATCATAATCGACATCCAGGTAATTATCGTTAAAAGCAACGTTCTGCTCCGGGTCCAGTACTTCCAGAAGCGCGGACGAGGGATCGCCACGGAAATCAGAGCTTAACTTGTCCACTTCATCGAGACAGAAGACAGGATTGTTGGACCCTGCCTTTTTCAATGACTGGATTATCTTGCCGGGCATCGCGCCTATGTAAGTCCGGCGGTGACCGCGAATTTCCGCCTCGTCACGCACACCTCCCAGCGAAATGCGGACAAACTTGCGGTTAGTAGCTCTGGCTACCGATCTGGCAATGGATGTTTTACCCACACCGGGCGGCCCCACCAGACACAGGATCGGCCCTTTGTTCTTTTTGACGAGTGTCTGGACAGCAAGATACTCAATGATACGCTCTTTGACTTTTTTCAGCCCGTAATGATCCTCATCAAGAATATTTTGTGATTCTTTAAGAGTGTATTTATTGTCCGTAGTTTCCGACCAGGGCATGGCCAGAAGCCAGTCGATATAATTCCGGACAACCGTGGCTTCAGCCGACATCGGTGACATCATCTGCAGTTTTTTTATTTCCTGTCGGACTTTCTTGTGAGCCTCTTCGGATAGCTTCTTTTGTTTGAGGCGTTTTTCAAGCTCTGCTATCTCATTTTTAAAATCATCTTTTTCGCCCATTTCTTTCTGAATGGCGCGCATCTGTTCATTGAGATAATAGTCCTTCTGGGTTTTTTCCATCTGTTTTTTGACGCGGCGTTTTATTTTTTCTTCAACTTGAAGGATCTCTATCTCGGAGAGCATCAGTGAATAGATCGCCTCGAGCCGTTCACCGATATTGTAAATTTCTATGATCTTCTGCTTGTCTTCGAGCTTTACATTCAGATGTGTGACAACGACGTCGGCAAGCTTCGAAGGGTCATCAATGGCGACGATCGTCCCCATCATTTCGACATGGACTTTTTTGCTCAGCTTCAGATAAAGCTCAAACGATTCTTTGATGCTGCGCATTAAAGCCTGCTTGCGCACATCAGTCGGATCGTCATCAATGTCTTCGATGTCTTCCGCCTTCACCAGGAAAAAATCGTCGTTTCTCAGGTATTCCCTGATAAAACCGCGGGATTTTCCTTCCACCAGCACCTTTACCGTCCCATCGGGGAGGCGTAAAAGTTGGATGATAATGCCGATGGTTCCGACGCGATAAATGTCCTCTTCAGCCGGATCGTCTTTTTTCGCGTTTTTCTGTGCCACCATGAAGATGCCTTTTTCATGCTTCATGGCAGACTCCAGTGCGGCGATTGATTTTTCACGGCCGACAAACAGAGGCACGATCATATGCGGAAAAACAACCACATCCCTCAACGGAAGAAGAGGAATGATGTTTGTTTTATTCTGATTGTCATCGTAATATTCTTCGCTCATTAAACCTTCCTGCTACCTGTTGTTTATGATGCAGACGCTGTTTTTGTGTCGTAGATCAAAATTGGTTTTTCCTTGTTTAAGACAACTTCTTCGCTGATTACGCATTCCTTGATTCCCCGCTGCGACGGGATGTCATACATTACCTCCAGCATGGTGTTTTCCAGGATCGATCGCAGACCGCGTGCTCCTGATTTTCTTTCCAGAGACAACTTCGAGACACATCTTATCGCGCCGTCGGTGAATTTCAGTTTCACATTTTCGAGCTCAAACAATTTCTTGTACTGCTTGATAATCGAATCCTTCGGTTCCATTAAGATGCGCACCAGGGCGTCCTCATCCAAATCATCCAGCGTGGAAATCACATGCAGGCGCCCGATGAACTCCGGGATGAGACCGAATTTCAGCAGGTCTTCTGATCGGACCTCCGCGAGGAGTTCACCGATTCTTCTCTCCTTTTTGCTTTTTATTTCCGCGCCAAACCCCATCGTGTTCAAACCGATTCTTCTGGAGATGATGTTTTCCAAATCGTTGAAGGCACCTCCACAGATGAATAGAATGTTTGTCGTATCTACTTGGATGAATTCCTGTTG
The DNA here is from genome assembly GCA_964460865.1 of uncultured Smithella sp. GTDB lineage: Bacteria > Desulfobacterota > Syntrophia > Syntrophales > Smithellaceae > UBA8904. The sequence continues at coordinate 3,095 of CAYWRV010000049.1, forward strand.
AGGGTGTTTGCGTCCACCTTTGGGAGGAATATTGGCCATTGTCCCTTCCATAATTTTAAGAAGTGCCTGCTGAACTCCTTCCCCGGAAACATCACGAGTAATGGAGGGGTTTCCTGATTTTCTGGCTATTTTGTCAATTTCATCAATATAAACAATGCCCTTCGAGGCCCGGACAACATCGTAATCGGCATTTTGCAGCAGACTTAATATAATATTTTCAACATCTTCGCCTACATAGCCGGCTTCCGTCAAAGTTGTCGCATCGGCTATGGTAAAGGGAACATTGAGGAATTTGGCCAGAGTCTTCGCCAGCAGTGTTTTACCGGATCCGGTTGGACCGATCAGCAAAACATTACTTTTTTGAATCTCCACTCCGTCATCATTGCTGACGTTGGAAAAAAGCCTTTTATAATGGTTATAAACGGCCACTGATAGAATTTTCTTTGTTTTTTCCTGCCCGATCACATAGGAGTCGAGAAATTTCTTGATCTCCTGTGGCTCAGGTAAAACATTTTTCGGGCTTTTCTGGACGGTTTTTTCTTCGTCCTCGACAATACAGCGGCATAAATCGATGCACTCATCACATATGTATGCGGTAGGTCCAGCAACTAACTTTCGGACTTCACTTTGCATTTTTCCGCAAAAGGAACAAAAGAGCATCCCTTGGCCCCGGTTGTCTTTAGTTTTTTTAATCACTTAAGCTTCTCCTTTATTTGCTGCCTGATGATACACTCTTTCTTACTACAATTTCGTCAATTAAACCATATTCTTTAGCCTGTTGACTGGTCATGAAGTAATCCCGCTCGGTGTCATTTACGACCTTTTCCAGTTGCTGACCGGTCAACTCGGATAAAATCTTATTTAATTCATCCTTTAACCTTAAAATTTCTTTGGCCTGGATATCAATATCAGTTGCCTGTCCCTGCACTCCACCGAGCGGCTGATGGATGAGAATCCTCGAATGGGGCAAGGCGAATCTCTTTCCTTTTTCGCCTGCCGCGAGCAAAATGGCCGCCATGCTTGCTGCCTGCCCCATACAGACGGTGGAAATAGCCGGTTTGATGTACCTCATCGTGTCGTAAATCGCCATGCCTGAACTTACAAGCCCACCCGGTGAATTTAGGTAAAAGAATATCTCTTTATCAGGATCCTCCGCTTCCAGGTACAACATCTGGGCAACCACCAGATTTGCCACGCTGTCATCTATGGCCGTCCCCAAAAAGATAATCCTGTCTTTGAGAAGGCGGGAATAGATATCAAACGCCCTTTCTCCCCTTCCGTCCTGCTCTACCACCATTGGAATCAAATTCACTGATGCCCCTCCTGAATCAGGCCTTCCTGTTCGACAAATTTAATATTGGCCCTGCTCTCAATAAAGTCAAACACCTTTTTCTGCATGAGTTCCGCCTTGAGTGCATCTAGGCGTTCCTCGTCATTATATGTCTGTTTAACGACTTCATATTCGGTGTGATAGTCTTTAGCTATCTTATTGATATGACTGTCGATATCTTCGTCAGTAACGGTTATCCCCTCTTTCTCGGCAATTTTTTTGACGAGCAGAAACGCTTTGACCGTTTTCAAAGCTTCAGGCTTGAACTGATCATGGAGTTTAAAACTGAAATCCATGGCGCTTGTTTCATCCATACCGGCTGCTCTCATTCTCTTTTGGGTGTCAAACATCATATAAAAAATCTGCCTTTCCAGTAGAGCGTCAGGAACTTCAAACTCATTGGCAGCCAAAATGGCATCCAATATTTTTTTCTGAAGGCCGGCATCGCTTTGTCGTTTTGACTCATTCTCCATGGACTGGCGTACATCGTTTTTTAAATCATCAAGCGAATTGTATTTGTCGAAATTTTTAATGAATTCTTCGTCAATCTCCGGAAGTTTCTGTTCTTTAAGGCCTTTGAGAGTCACGGTAAAAACAGCCTCTTTGCCTGCCACTTTCTTTTCATGATAGTCGGCGGGAAAGGTCAGGCGGATTTCTTTTGTCTCGTTCACCGTCATTCCCTGAAGTTCTTCCTCGAAGCCGGGGATAAAGCGTTTGGAGCCAAGCTCAAGCACATAATCGGTCCCTTTCAATTCCGGAGGAGCTTCGCCCTCTACTGTCCCCTCAAAGTCCATCATGACAAAATCACCCATGCGGGCCGGGCGCAAATCGACTACATCCTGCATGGTGGAAAACATTTTCCGTATTTCGGTAAGACGCATTTCCATATCTTTTTCCGAAATGGAGATGTTTGTTCTTTCCAGCTCAAGTCCCGTGTACCCCTGCGGTTCAAAAGACGGCTCAGTCTCAAAAGAGGCGCTGAAAGAAAAACTGGTGTTTTCCTTCAATCCACCCTGTTCGATTTCCGGCTTGGAAAGAGTGACAATACCTCTGTTGTCGAGCTCCTGCCAGTAGTACTTGTTGACGACGTTGGTAATCGCCTCATTCTCCGCGTCTGCTTTAAAATAGGTTTCGAGCATTTTCCGGGGGACCTTGCCCTGACGAAAACCTTTTATTTTTGCTTTTTTACCGATGTCACGGTAAACATTATCGAGCTCATCTTTGACAAATGGCCAGGGTATTTCAAAAGACATTTTCTTTTTGACCTGGCTTAAATCCTCTACTTTTACAGAAAGTTCGTCCACTTCAGTATTTCCCCTTATCAGATTAATGATTTTTCATTGAAACGATTCAATTGGTGCGAGAGAGGGGACTTGAACCCCTATCCGCTTTGGCGGGCTGGATCCTAAGTCCAGTGCGTCTGCCAATTCCGCCACTCTCGCATTGTTCAACTTACTGATTATATATTCCATCAAGCAAATGTCAATGCGGATTATCCCTTCATCAGCCGGATGTAAAACACACCTTGGCGATTTTTTCCCGCCCCCTGTAAATGATTACTTATGTTAATGCAAGAAAAAGATAGCCGTTTTGGCTGGACAATTGAAATTTTTTACCGGTTTGAAACAGACTTCGCGGCATCAGTAGATAAGTACTGAAAATATAGGTACTCCAGGAAGTTAAAAATGGTCGGGGCGAGTGGATTTGAACCACCGGCCCTCTGAACCCCATTCAGATACGCTACCAGACTGCGCCACGCCCCGACACATTGTGTGCAAAGTGCTGATGGCATTACCACTATCGCCAAACCATGTCAAGCGTAAACAAATCGGGAAAAATGCTCTGCGGTGACCGGCGCACTAAAGAGATTTCCTGGAATCTCCGATACACCTGCAAGCGGAAAAGTTTTGTCGCCAGACATAGAAGCATAATTTTCTTGAAGTATTTTGTTAAATAAAGTAGTAGCTGGTTATGATTTTAAAGAAGATAAAAGATCAGAAAAAAAATAACCGGCTGTTTGTGGCCAGGTTGTTGTGTGCCTTCTTGTTTTTATTGTTTTGCCCTGCCCTTACTTCGCATGCTGATATTTTCCAGTACGAGGACGAAGAGGGTGTCCTTCATATTACAAATGTGCCCTCCAACCCCAACGCGAGATATATCCTGGTAATGAAAGAAAAAAGGGTGCGATTTAACAAAAGAATCGATATTAACAAATACGATGACATCATTACCCGCGTAGCCCGTGAAAACGGTCTGGAGGCAGCACTCATCAAAGCCGTCATCCGGGCGGAATCAAATTTCGATAACGAAGCACGCTCTCATAAAGGTGCCGAAGGTCTTATGCAGTTAATGCCCCAGACGGCAGCCGCCCTCAACGTAAAAAATGTCTACCACCCTTCTGACAACATTGAAGGAGGCGCCCGCTACCTGCGCTATCTTTTAAATCTGTACAGAGGGGACATAAATCTGGCCCTGGCCGCCTACAACGCAGGCGAGACAGCAGTGGCCAAATACGGCAACACAGTGCCGCCTTACCGCGAAACAGTTAATTATATAAAGCGTGTCATGACTTTTTATGAACAGCTCACCAAATCGTAAGCTCCAGGTTATCTATTCTTCAACATAAAGATATTTTTTCAAATGAGATAATTTTTTCTCTCCAATCCCTCTTATTTCTCTCAGTCGGTCAAGGCTTTGTATCCGTCCTTTCTCTTTGCGATACTTAACAATAAGAGCGGAAGTTTTTTGACCGATCCCCGGAATCAAAATCAAATCTTCATCCCGGGCCAGATTGACATCCAATGGCAGGCCCAGAGCCAGTCTTTGGGCAGCCTTCATCTGTTGTGCAACCACTGTGCCCCCGGGCGTCACCCGTAGACTTGTCCCGTTTTTAATCGTAAAGTTGTCCTGCGGGTCACAGTGCAATCCGATATCGCCGAGCAACCGGCAGGCGCTCGTCGCGGGCGGAACGTAATAAATGCCCGCTGCATCTGCCGCATCTATAACCTCGACAACTGACAAATCCGGCGAGCTGTTTGCCCAAACAGGAATGTCGTTTACCGGCAATCGGGAAGTCAAAAATAAAAAAAGGGGAATTAACGCCAGGCCGACGCACACGGTGACGGTTCCCCTTACTTGTTGAGCGAACATGACTTCACTTTTTTCTTGTGAGCTGAAAAGTCTCATGGAGTGCCGTTACGGCAAGCTCCGTGTATTTTCTTTGAATTACGCATGATATTTTTATCTCCGAAGTGCTGATCATCATGATGTTAATTCCTTCATCGGCAAGGGTTTTAAACATTTTTGCCGCGACACCGGAATGACTGACCATACCCACGCCAATAATGGAAATCTTCGCCACATCATCATTGATTTCTACTTTTCTGGCACCGATTTCCTTGGCCGCCGCGTCGACAATTTTATGGGCCTGTTTTGCATCCTTTTTTGCCACGGTAAATGTCAGGTCCGTGTGCCCCTGGGCGCTGATGTTCTGGATGATCATATCCACACTGATATTATGTTCAGATAGGGCTGTGAAGAGGTTTGCGGCAACGCCCGGCTTGTCCGGTATGTGAATCGCCGTGATTTTAGCCTGGTCGCGATCGTAGGTAATCCCTGAGAGCACTTCTTTTTCCATTTGCTTATCCTCCTTAGTGACAAGTGTTCCGCCTTTATCGGAAAAACTCGACCTGACATAAACGGGAACATTATATTTCTGGGCCATTTCAACGGAGCGGGGCTGCAGGACCTTCGCGCCCGTCATGGACATCTCCAGCATTTCTTCATAAGATACCTTGTCGAGCCTTCTTGCTTTGGGGCAAATGGCCGGATCGGCCATATACACTCCATCCACATCCGTGTAGATGTCACAACGCGTGGCATTTAGTGCCGCCGCCAGCGCCACTGCGCTGGTGTCGGACCCGCCTCGTCCCAGTGTGGTGATATTATTATCCTCGTCGATTCCCTGAAAACCTGCCACTATCACAACCTTGCCATCTTTTAATTCTTTGCCGATAATGTCTGTTCCAACTTTTGATATTCTGGCTTTCTGGTAGCTCTTATCCGTAACGATCGGTACCTGAAAGCCCAGGAATGACCGGGCGGGGTAACCCATGGAGTTAAGAACAATCGACAAGAGAGTTATCGTCACCTGTTCTCCGGTGGAAATCAATGAATCATATTCCCTTTCGTCAGGCGTCTCCGCCGCTGAGGTGGCCAGGTCAATCAACCTGTTCGTTTCGCCCGCCATGGCGGAAAGAACTACCACGACGTCATTGCCGGCTTTTTTCTCCCTGATGACTTTTTGCGCCACGTTTTTTATTTTCTCGACATTGGCAACCGACGTTCCGCCAAACTTCTGGACAACTAGACCCATACCTTAACCTCCCTCTTTATATATCTCCAACGAGATCCCGGATTTTTTCCTCCGGTCCTTTGAAGGTAATGATTCTTTTATTTTCATCAACATAGCAAAAATCAACAATGACCGCGTCCGGCGGCAGGACGTCGGTTATTTTATCCGCCCATTCAATAATCACCACTGCGCTTCCCGCTACATATTCGTCATATCCCAACTCAATGAGCTCTGATGAGTCATTCAGGCGGTAAACATCAAAATGATAGAGCCGGCAACGTCCCGGATATTCATTGACCAGGGTGAAGGTGGGGCTGGTTACCGTGTAATCTTCGCTGACTCCCAGGCCACGTGCCAGACCGGCAGCAAAGCATGTTTTCCCCGCTCCGAGCTCACCTGAAAGGGCAAATGTATCACCTGCCCCGGCTTTCACGCCTACCCGATAGCCCAGAGAAGAGGTCTCTTCGGGGCTTGCGGTTTGTATTTGAAAAAGAACTTCTTGTGTCATAAAACGGCGCCGAAATTACCACTAAAAAAATCATTTTTCCAGTACAACCATCGCCTGTGCATATTTTTTTGTATGAGTGATGCTCAAGTGAACTTCCCGGACCCCGGCTTCCTGAATGTGCCTGAGTGCCTCGCCGTGCAGCCGGAGGCGGGGTTTTCCGCTTTCTGCACGAACAACCTCAATATCCAGCATCTGAACCCCCCTGCCCATGCCGGTCCCGATCGCTTTCAGGAAGGACTCCTTGGCGGCAAATCTCGCGCCATAATGTATTGCCGAATGGAAATGACGGCCGCAATAGGCAATTTCGCCGGGAGTAAAAATCCGTGACAAAAACTTGTCGCCCCACTTGGCGATGATTTTTGCAATACGATCATTTTCCACAAGGTCAATACCGGTACCGTATATCATGTCTTATCCCGGGCACGGACAATGGCATCCGTCATCGTGGTGACCTTTTTCATGGCCGCCACATCATGCACGCGAACGATGTCACATCCGCCGAAAATAGAAGCAGCGACGGTTGCAGCCGTTCCTTCGAGTCTCTCCCACGGCGCAGAGCCGGTGATGCTGCCGATAAAAGCTTTTCGCGACGTACCGATTAGCAGCGGTAACCCGAGAGTTTTAAATTCACCAAGCTTATTTATGACTCTGCAATTATCGTCAAAAGTCTTGCCAAAACCTATTCCCGGATCAATGGCGATTCGCTCCTTTTCTATACCGGCGGCACATGCTTTTTCATAACTTTTTTTGAGGTAGTCGATAATTTCGCCAATCAGGTCCTTGTAGGCAAGATCACCGGTCTGCATGGTTTTCGGTGTACCCCTCATATGCATTAAAACAAGCCCCGCCCCCGTTTCAGAAACGACCTTGGCCATTTCTTCATCATTATGCAGTGCGCTGATATCATTAACTATTTCAACGCCTGCTGCTATGGCTGCCCCGGCCACACGGGCCTTTGTAGTATCCACTGACAAGGCCACAGCCAGTTTGCCGCGAAGCCCTTCGAGAACCGGCATCAACCTGTCCATTTCTTCCTGTACACCGAGAGGCATCGCGCCGGGCCGTGATGACTCGGCTCCGATATCGATAATGTCGGCCCCTTCCTCTTCCATCTGAAGGGCACGCTCGATAGCCTTTTGTGTATCAAAGTAAAGATTTCCATCCGAAAACGAATCGGGAGTTACGTTGAGTACACCCATAATCAGCGTTTTGTCTCCCAGTGAGATTTCCCGCTTCGCCGTCCTGAAAACACGATGTCTGAGCTCAATGTTGGCAAGCAGAATTTCAAGCTCACGGGCAAGTGCCCTGAGGCCGAAAGGTTGCTTTTTAAGTCTTTCGGGTAAAGCCAGAAGTTGCTTTAACGTCCCCATCAGCAAAACATCCGTCCCTTCGATTGAGCAGGAAACGCTGCCCCGGGCAACGGCCGCATCCGCCCCGAGGGACAACATTTCCTGTTTGAGAATATTGGCCACCTTGCATTGCCGGCCGGTCAAAAGTATATTAACCTGCCTCGTCTTGGGGGCCATCGATGTGACACCATAGGGGTCAACACCAATTTTTTTCAATATTTCAATGGCTTCAATTTGATTATTTATTTTGACAATACGCAAATCTTTTCACCGGATGGGAAAATTCTTTTTCAAAATAAAACAGGCACCGCGAAAGGATAAATCCCGGCGTGCCTGTTTTTCCTTAAAATATCATCCCCGGCACAGTTACTGACAGGTCGAATCCGGCGGTACAGTCGTGTATCAGGCCTGCGCGAGATGCTCGGGCGGCAGAGCACTCCCGATAATCTCATCGATTTCCGCCGCGTTGAGAACTTCCCTATCGAGCAGTTCCTGGGACATGCGGTGAAGAATGTCGATATGCTCGGTCAAAAGAGAAATGGCCTTATCGTAGTTGCGCTTAACAATGGTGACGACTTCCTCATCAATTTTCCTTGCCGTTTCTTCGCTGTAATCTTTATGGGTGGCGAACTCACGCCCCAAAAAGATCTGTTCTTCTTTTTTCCCATAACTGAGCGGCCCCATTTTCTCGCTCATCCCCCATTCGCAGACCATCTTCCGGGCAAGATTCGTGACCCTTTCAATGTCGTTTCCGGCACCGGTGGTGAAGTCCTTAAGCACCAGCTCTTCAGCCGCTCTTCCGCCCAATAAAACAGCGATATTACTTTCCAGGTAGCTGCTCGGGTAGGTATGCTTTTCGTCGATCGGCAGCTGCTGGGTCAGCCCCAAAGCCCTGCCGCGGGGAATAATGGTAACCTTGTGTATCGGGTCCGTGCCCGGAATAAGTCTGGCCACCAGAGTGTGCCCCGCCTCGTGATAGGCGGTGTTTCGTTTCTCAGCTTCGCTGATAACCAGGCTTCTTCTTTCAGAGCCCATCAGAACCTTGTCCTTGGCAAATTCAAAATCAGCCATGCTGACTTTGTCTTTATTCATGCGGGCGGCATTGAGAACCGCCTCGTTGACCACGTTTTCAATATCGGCTCCGGAAGTCCCGGGCGTGCCGCGCGCCAAAACCGCATAATCGACGTCATCAGCAAGTGGAGCCTTTCGTCCGTGAACCTCAAAAATCATCTCGCGCCCTTTTACGTCAGGCAGGGGCACCACCACCTGCCTGTCGAAACGGCCCGGCCTCAAAAGCGCCGGATCGAGTACATCCGGCCTGTTGGTGGCTGACACCAGGATAACGCCTTCATTCGATTCAAAACCGTCCATTTCAACCAGAAGCTGGTTGAGGGTCTGTTCTCTTTCGTCATGTCCTCCGCCCAGACCGGCGCCGCGGTGTCTTCCGACTGCGTCAATTTCGTCGATAAAGATTATGCAGGGCGCGTTTTTCTTTGCCTGGCTGAACAGATCCCGGACGCGGGAGGCCCCGACACCGACAAACATCTCCACAAAATCCGAGCCGCTGATACTCAAAAATGGGACATCCGCCTCACCTGCAATAGCCCTGGCCAGGAGTGTTTTTCCTGTCCCCGGGGGACCGACCAGCAACAGCCCCTTGGGTATGCGACCGCCGAGTTTTGTGTATTTTTTCGGGTCTCTGAGAAAATCGATGACTTCTTCGAGTTCCGCTTTCGCCTCGTCGATTCCGGCCACATCGTTAAAAGTAACTTTTTTTGATTTATCCGTAATCAGGCGAGCCCGGCTTTTGCCGAAAGACATGGCCTTGCCGCCACCGGCCTGCATCTGGCGCATAAAGAAGATCCATACGCCGATTAACAAAAGCATCGGAAACCACGATACAAAGATCATGTACCAGGGATTTTCTTCAGGCGGTTTGGCTGTAATTTTAACTTTCTTTTCTCTGAACATCGCCACCAGACCGTCGTCTTTCGGAGCATAGGCTTTGAACATGCTTCCGTTGGCCAGCTTCCCGTTTATGGTGTATCCTTGGATAGTGACTTCTGTGATCTCTCCGTTTTCCAGGTAGGATAACATTTCCGAGTAGTTTATCTCTTTAGTGCCAGGCTTTTGCTGATTAAAAAGCTGCCACACCAGAAGAA
>CAYWRV010000050.1:0-12680 GCA_964460865.1 uncultured Smithella sp.
TTTTCACGCTCCCGTTCAATGAAGCGTGCAACGGCGTTGCACAAAATGTGGAAAATATTTTTCAAAACGGGAAGGCTGTCCATTTAAACGGAACTCACGGCTTTTTATGTCAGTTAACAGGTGGATGAGAGCTCAATTGCCGGTTTTGCATATTTTGTCAGCGCCTCTGATGGTCTTTGCCGTTACTTTTGGCATTTTCTGTTGACTTGTAAGGCGCTAGTCCCTATAATGCCAATGATAACAAATTCTTATCCATTAGCTGCACGCATGGCTTAACTTTGCGGTTTGCTTGCCGAAATAAAAAGATAAAGGAAATTCATGGCTAAAATAGACGTTCTTTTAAAAATGATCATGCAGTACGGTGCCTCCGATTTGCATGTCTGTGTGGGTGAGCCGCCCTTATTGCGTATCATGGGGGAGCTCCAGCGCACAAAGTATCATGACCTTACCCCGGAGGAAGTTGAACTTCTGCTGCTGGAGATGCTCGATGAGAAGTCTCTGGCTCTCCTTAAAGAGAAAAAAGATATTGATTTCGCCTACGAGCTTGAAGGTGTAGCCAGGTTCCGCGGCAATATTTTCATGGAGCGTAAAGGTTACGGCGGAGCGTTCCGTGTAATCCCGACCGGTATCAGGACGCTGCGCGATCTGGGCATTCCGGAGGCTGTCTATTCACTGGCCCGCCTGAAAAAAGGTCTTGTTCTGGTCACCGGGGCGACCGGTTCAGGTAAATCAACGACCCTGGCGGCGATGATTGATTTGATAAACAAAGAAAAAGACCATCACATCATCACGCTGGAGGACCCGATCGAATTCATTCATCCCAGGGGTAAGTGTCTGATCCATCAAAGGCAGTTGGGTTTCCATATGGAAAGTTTCGCCTCCGGCCTCAAAGCAGCGCTAAGAGAAGATCCGGATGTCATCCTGGTGGGCGAAATGAGGGATCTGGACACTATTCAACTGGCTTTGACAGCAGCGGAAACCGGGCTTTTGGTGCTCGGGACTCTGCACACCTCGAGCGCCGCTAAAACGGTGGACCGGATCATCGACGTTTTTCCCACCACCCAGCAGGCGCAGATCCGCACCATGCTCGGCGAGTCGCTCAAGGGAGTTGTCGCTCAGAATCTCTTAAGAAGAGCAGATGCCAAGGGCAGGATTGCCGCCCTGGAAGTGATGATCTGCACGCCGGCCATTCAGAACCTGATCCGCGAGGGAAAGACCTTTCAGATTCTTTCAGTCATGCAGACGGGGAAAAATATCGGCATGCAGACAATGAACGACCATATTAAAAAGCTCGTTACGGACGGGCTTGTCACACAGGAAGAGGCGGATATTTATATCAGTAGAATAGAGTAGTTTTCATGGATGATGTGTTTTTGAAAAACTATCTGATCGATTCCAACCGGATTTCCGCCGACGAGGCGGAACGCGCCGAGGATTACGCACTGACGACCGGGATGGGGCTCGGTGAGGCGGTGGTTTTTCTAAAACTCATGAATTTTTCCCGGATGGGGCAGTGCCTGTCGGAAATATTTGAAAAACCCTATCTGCCGCTTTTGGATAAGCCCCCCGCCGACATCGCCCGCACAAAAGTTCCACTGAAAGTGGCGGAATCACTGATGGTTTTTCCTGTGGCCTATGATGTAAAGTCGGACACTCTTTCAGTTGCTGTCCATGACCCGTCCGATGCAGCCTTGCTGCAAAACCTCCGGCAGGCCATTTCTTTATCCACCACCTATGAAATGTCGGTTGCGTCGAAATCAGAAATACGCATGGCGATTGACGTTTATTATAAGGGGCGGCCCTATGTACCGGGGCCGGAATTGTCCCTGCCCCAGGGGTTTGCCATTGTCTCGAAGGACGGAAAAAGCCACGAAGTGCTGGAGCTGGACGAAGATCTCAAAAGCAGCGGCAGAATATTGCTCCTGGAGCCGGACATGGAGAGGTCCCGCGCGATCATGACGCTCCTGCGGCGCGAGGGGTTTCCCAAAGTGCGCTGGGCATCGTCAATGAAAGAGGCGATAAAGGCGATCGAAGAGGAGCCGGTCGACAGGATGGTGGTCAATGTGCGCGCTTTCAAATCACAGGGGGGCACGCTGAAACACCTGCCCGACGGCATGGCCGCCTCATTTCTTACTTTTTACAACATCAGAAATATGCTGCTGGGGCAGGAATACCCCTACACACAGATGAGCGAAGCGCTTTTGGCGCTGGTTTCGTTCATCATCCGCAAGTCACTCAAAGATGACAGCGATGAGCTCGGACAGATTATTGCCACAGCCAGATACTGCAAACTTCTGGCCATGCGTCTGGGGTTGCCGGTTACGGTGGTGGACGGAGCGGTGCTGGCAGCATGGCTTTCCACGCCGGGCATCGGCAAGGCTATCTATGAGCAGATGCCCTGTCCCTATCCGATAAGCCGGATATACGACCCGCCCGACGCGGATGTTTCAGCGGCCGGTATGGAGACACGCATTTTACGGCTGGTGCAGCGATATCAGGAACTCAAGAGGCATCACCCGGAAATGGCCGGCGATATAGATAAGCTTCGTAAAAAATTAGACTGGCCGCCCGAGGCGTCCGGGGGGCGATCGCTCTTGGAGACTTTTTTGAGTCTCATCAAAGACGAGGAGTTTTTAAAAGACGCGGGGCGGGCCACACGTCGTGTCCTTATAGTAGATCCCGAATATCGTGATGATTCCGCGCTGGCGCTCAGGTTGAGCAATGACGGTTATGACGTGGCGGGTGCGCCGGATGCCAAAGAGGCGGCAAAGATTATTTTAGATGCAGGGGCAGATCTGGTGATTTCCGAGGTGAATCTTGCGGGAACGGAAGGGATGCGTTTTTGCCGCGCGCTCAGGGAAAACAGCGCCACGGCCCATATTCCGTTTTTTTTCCTGACCTCAGAGCAAAGCGACCGGCTGGCCACCCGCTGCCTGGAAGCGGGAGCTGATGATTTTTTCTTAAAGCCGCCCGATCTGGAAATGCTGTCGATCAAAATCCGCAACATTCTCTCCCTGAAGAGCGCGCGGAGTACGCGCAGCGGCATTACCGGCACTTTGAAGGATATGAGCTTCACCGATATTATTCAAAGCCTCACCACGGGTGAAAAAGATGTGGAAATCCAATTGACCAGTGGCGGAAGAAAAGGGGTGATTTATATTCAGCAGGGCGATATTATCTACGCCGAGGCGCAGGGTTTTGAAGGGCAGGATGCTTTTTATAAGATGATGACCTGGCTGGAGGGTGAGTTTGAAATCAGAGCCTGCAGCACTGTGCCTGAGCGCAATGTTTTTGAAAGCGCCATGTCTCTGCTGATGGAAGGTGCGCGCATTGCCGACGAGGCGGGCGCCAATCATTAAATTCAGTTTGTTTTAATAAACAAATCACAGGAGGTACAATGCAACTGAAGGTTGAAACGATCAAAAAAAGAGCCACGGTATTTTTCCCCGAAGGCAGTGAAATGAACGGGAGTTTTTTTGTTTCTGCCGTCTCGGCCTTCCGCGAGGGCGGAGAGCTGATCACCGAACTGCTGGCCAAAGACAGAAACTATATACCCTTTGAGTCTGATTCGGGAGAGCTTGTGCTTTTGAGAAAAGAAAATATGATGATGGTTTATATGGAAGAAGAATCGTCGTCAGACAGTTTTTTCCCCGGCTATAAGCAGGTTTCCGTCGTCATTCACCTGCTGAACGGCCAGCAGCTCAGCGGGAAGGTATCTTTCGCCCTGCCGGAAACTCATTCCCGCCTGTCCGATTTCTTAAATTCCCGCGAGGCGTTTTTCCGTCTGGAAGTGGGGGAAAAAATTTATCTCGTGCAGAACCGGTTCGTTAAGCTGATCACGGCCAGGTAGAGAAACCCGGGCGCATTTTACCGTGGTTTTAATCCGTTGTGGCCTCCATAGCCTCGGTCACCTTGTCTGCTATGGTTCTCAGCGTGAAAGGCTTTTGTAAAAACATGGCTCCCGGCTCCAGCATGCCGCGGCGGGCGACAACATCAGCTGCATAGCCGGACATATAGAGTGTCTTTATGCCAGGTCTTATCTGTCTTATCCTTTTGGCCATTTCATCGCCGTTCATTACCGGCATAATGATATCCGTAAGTAAAAGGTCGATGTTCTGTTGGTGGTTTTCACAAAAGGCGATGGCTTCCTCGGGGCCGGCGGCCGGAATCACTGTATAACCGATTGATTCAAGCATTTCTTTGGCGATACGCAGCACCGTGGTGTCATCTTCAGTGAGCAGGATACAACCGGTGCCTGACGGTTTGATCTCACTTTTGTGTTCAACCTGAGGTTCTTTTTCAACGGAAGAGCGCGGCAGATAGATGGTGAAGCTGGTGCCTTCACCGGGTTCGCTGTAAACGTTAATGAATCCTTCGTTTTGCTTGACGATGCCGTAAATGGTCGCCAGTCCCAGGCCCGTGCCCATGCCCGGCTCTTTGGTGGTGAAGAATGGTTCAAAGATATATTTGAGGGTCTCCTTGTCCATCCCCGTGCCGCTGTCGCTTACCGTCAGGCGTACATACTCGCCCGGTACGGTGACGGAGTGTGACGCTAAATTCATTTGATCAAGGGCAATGTTTCCCGTCTGTATGGTGAGACTGCCGCCGCCGGGCATTGCGTCGCGGGCGTTGACCGCCAGATTCATGAGAATCTGCTCGACCTGTGACGGATCGATTTTTACGGGCCAGAGTTTTGTGGCGTGAATGACCTCCAGCCTGATGTCCTCACCGATCAAACGGATCATCGCTTTTTCCGAATGAGAGATCAGCTCGCCGATATCGATGACTCTGGGCTCGACGATCTGTTTGCGTGAAAAGGCCAAAAGCTGCGTGGTGATGTCGCGCGAGCGGAGCGCCGCCTTTTCAATTTCAGCAATGTCGTTTAAAACGGGGTGCTGTTTGGCAAGTCTGAGTCTTGCCATATCCACGTACCCCAGAATGACGCTGAGCATATTGTTGAAGTCGTGGGCCACGCCGCCCGCCAGGCGTCCGACAACTTCCATTTTCTGAGCCTGCACCAGCTGGGCCTCGAGCTTCTTTCTTTCCTTCTCCTCCTTTTTTCTTTCGGTAATGTCTCTGGTTACACCGATGATTTCAAAAGGCCTGCCGTTTTCATCCAGGTTGAAATCCACGCTTACTTCCGCCCAGAGGCGCGAGCCGTTTTTGTGCATGAGCGGCAGCTCGAAGGTCATCGGGATTATTTCCTGCGGGGCCTGCCCGGATGAATTTAACGCCAATGCCTTGTCCAGACCCTCGCGAGCCAGCTGGTGAAGTTCCGGCGGTGCGACCATTTTAAGGGGCATTTCCATGATTTCCTGCGGTGTAAACCCGGTCATATGCAAAACAGAGGGACTCACGTAAGTCCAGCGCATATCGAAGTCCATCGTCCAGATAATGTCACGGACATTGTCCGTGATCGCGCGCAAATGCCGCTCGTTTTCGGCTATTTTACGGGTGGCCAGAGTTATTTCCGTAACATCCCTGCCGAAGCCGCAAAAACCGGAAGGTGTGCCGTCTTTCGCGTATAAAAGGGAAATGGTCATGTCCAGATAAATGACGCGGCCGTTTTTGCCGACCAGTTGATGTTCCCGGAAGTTCCTGGTTTTCCCCGTGGTATAAATTTCGTTAAAATCATGAAATATTTCAGCGACATTTTCCGGCGGCGAGATCATTTTGAAGTCGGCGTTTTGCAGTTCCTCTCGCCGGTAGCCCAGTACACGGCAGAGCGAATCGTTGAAGAAAATAAATTTTCCCGCCAGGTCCGTTTCCAGGTAGGTCTCGTCTATTGTTTCCAGTATGTGGCGGTACTTGCTTTCGGTTTCCTGAAGCGCCTCCTGAGCTTTTTTATGCTGGGTGACATCCCGGATGAGAATGCGAAATCCTTCCGGGCGGCCTGCCTCGTCGGTCAGCAGCGCGGCATTTTGCTGGTGAATTCGTATGGAGCCGTCCGGGGCCTTCACCTCATAGTCCATCAGTAGTTTGGACTTGCCTGTTTTGTAGATATCCTCATAAATACCGCGGTTGTGGATGGTTGTTCGGGAAAGGTAGCGCTCGGCGAGGCGTTTGCCCAAAAGCTCCTGGTGCGGATAACCGATAAGCTCGCAGGCGGTATCATTTAGGTAGGTGATAATGCCGTTTGTATCCGTTTCAATGTAGCCCTCGCCCATGATTTCGAGAATATTGTGATATTTTTTTTCGCTTCTGCGACGGTTTTCCTCCGCGATTTTCTTTGCGGTGAAATCTTTCATCAGGATGCGGAAACCGGAGGGAATTCCCTTGTGGTCGTACTTGAGGGCGGCGTTGATTTCGTAGGTAACCGCGGAGCCGTCCGCGCGTACAATATCAAAGTCGATAAGCCGTGCCGGGTTTCGTGAATTATAAACGCCGATAAAGATATCTTTCATATTATCCGCGATGGCGGGCGACAGAAAATCGCGGTAGCTCATGCCGACGAGTTCCTCGCGCGTATAGCCCATCATCCGGCAGGCCGCATCATTGGCAAAAGTGACCCTGCCGGTGAGGTCCTCTTCGAGATACCCCTCGGTCGTGATATCCAAAATGGTCTGATAGCGTTCATTGCTTTGCCTGAGCTCTTTTTGAGAACGATACCTCTCGGAGACATCACGAACGATACCCCTGAAACCGCGGGGGCGGCCCGTCTCGTCGCGAAGCAGCGTTACGGAGGATGCCACGTTGATGGGCTCGCCGTTTTTTTTGAGGATTTCCCAGTCGAAGCCTTTTATCGGTTTTCCCGTCTGAAAAACATGGTAAAAAGCATCATAAACCTTTTTTGCATTTGTCTCGTCGGTCAAATCTTTGTAATTAAGGCCCATGACTTCGTCGGGAGTGTAGCCCAAATCGCGCACAACCGTGTCGTTGAAGAAAAGCAGATTTCCTTTCAGATCGACCTCAAAATAAGATTCTTCGATGTTGTCAAGAATGTGGCGGTAGCGTTCCGCGTCTTTTGCCGCCTCTTCCGCCTCGGTGCGCGCCCAGGCGACACGTTCTTCGGTGGCTCTCAAAAGATTATTTACGTGAAGGGCGATTTGATCCAATTCGTTGTTTTGAGATGCTATGTTAAGTTTGGATGAATAGTCGCCGATCGAGGCTTTTTTCAGCGCGTCGAGGATTCCTTCGATTTGATATTTTTGAGACTTTGTTCTCATTGCCCGGTCACTCATCAGTTCTGATAATACCTGTTTGCGCCGGCGGGCGCAAGTTTTTCATGCATAATATATCGTCATGGCCGCGGCAAAACATGAAATGCGGATTGCAGCTGAAGGGCCGCCTGTGGTAATAAAAGACATTGCCGTATTTTATTTTCATGATGATGCAGTTTTTTGTCGTATGGTGAATTGTTGCGGCATTATGATAAGATTGTGCCGATGTACATCGGAGAGTCATAATTGTCGGGATGGACGGTACTATGATGAGCCTTCTGAACAAAAATGCCCCCACCACGAAAAAAAGCACACCCGGGGACGCATCCGGTGATGCCCGAAAAGTGTTTGCCGCTCTGTTGGTGGCCGCCAGAAATATATCATTATATCCCCCGGGCCATGTCATGGCCGCAAAATCCGCTGCAAAAGCTTATCAGTCCCTTTCTTCATATCTCGAAAGTTACGGATACCTGAGAATTGAAATTGAAAAAGACCGCGTGCTGGCCCAGGGAGAAGAAATATTGGAAGGCCCCTTCGAAGAGGGGAGCCTGCCTTTTATTCTCTTTCGCGACGGCATTCGCTGGCTGGAATTTATCGAAGGTCTTGAGTCTGAGGAAGTGACCGTATTTTTCAGAGTTTTTCATCAATTCTCTGTGCTGGCCGACGAGCCGGAAGGGGATTTTGCAACCGGTATCTGGGAGGTGAGATTCCCGCATATTCAATACGAAGTTGCCGATCTCTACAGCGGCGCCAAAGGCGAAGGAGCCGGGTCAGGGGGAGGGGATAAAAAAAACAAAATATCTTCTTTTAAACAGGGTGCCACCACTGTGCCGTTAAGGGAGGAAAACATCGACGAGCGGCAGAGCACTTCCGAGGCCCCCATTGATCTGGCGGAAACGATTCTGACCCTGCAGGAGCGCAAACAATTGCAGGAGATGATCCGCCGGGAGGAACAGACGGATTACTCGGCGGGTGTGGATGTCCTGATGGACAGCATGCTTTTGTGCCGGGACAAGGAAAGTTTTGCCGCCGTTGTTGATATTCTCCTGGAGGAATTCAAAAACAGCCTGTCGCGCGGTGAATTCGATATTGCCTTTAAAATCGCATGGGGACTGCGAAAGGTTTCCACAAAATACCAAAGTAAGATGCAGTGGGCAGAGCCAGTCTGCAGTGACTTTTTTGCCGCCGCTTCCGCCCCGGAGTCTTTGTCGCCGGTGCTTCACCAGTGGAGCCGCCTCGATGATGATCAGACCCTCTCCATCGTCAGGCTCTTCGGGTGCCTTGCCCCGTCCGCCCTGCTGACTCTTGCCCTTTTACCCCAGGGGGAGCATTCGCCCGAGAAAAACCGGATTTTGGCCGACGCGATTACCTCTCTTGCCGCAAAAGACAGCCGTCCTCTGGAGGCCCTGCTTGGTGAAGCGGGACAGGAACTTGCGGACAGCCTGTTTCCCGTGGTCATGGAGCTGGATGCAGAAACCTCGCTTCGTTTGCTGCGCCGCCTGGCCCGGCATTCCAGCGCCTCTGTGCGACGCAGGGCTGTCGGGGAAATCTTACGTCATCCCCTTGCCTCGCCTGATGTGATTTTCAAGCTCATCGATGATCCGGATGTAACGATTCGACATCTTGTTTTGAGATATTCGGGTTCCTTCGGCCGGGTCGCGTCCATTGAAGAGCTTTTGTTGTCTTATCTGCGCAACACAAAATTTACTGAAAATGACGAGCGGCATATGATTGAGTGTTTCAGGGCGCTGGGACGCTGCGGGTCGTCGCGCAGTATTCCCTGGCTGCGTGAAACCCTGCTTGGCCGGAGATGGCTGCCCGGCAAGAAAAGGGCGGCCAGACGTAAGGGAGCACAGATCGCCCTGGAAGAGCTTGAGATACCGCAGGCCCGGTCGGTGCTGGAAGAAGCGGAGACTCTGTCTTACCTTCCTTTCGGGCGCTTTTTCAGGTGGTTCAGGAAAAATAAACTCACAAGCAGGAAAGTTGATGGAAATGACTGATTATCTCAAGCCGGAGCAGTCCGGTTATGAATTTCTGAAGTCCCTGTACTATCTGATTAAAAACGCGAGAATATACCGGGATGATAACGAGTTGATGAACAGGTGCGTTGCCCGGTTCCGCTCCGCGCTGGATATATTGACTGAAGGGGACGAGCTCAACATTCACCTGTGGCGGGGAAGGTTTCATGTGCAGGGGGAAAGGCTCCGCTACCGCCGCGACAGCGCCGCGGTCATCGACGCGCTGGGTGAATATTTATCGCAGCGGGGCATCGGGCATATTCTATTTACCGAAGGCGCGTCACATGAGGAGGCCATCGCGTTTGCTCGTTTGCTCCATGACTCAGTAACATCAGATGATCCGCCGGGCATGCTGGAGCAGGCGTTTGTTGAAAAAGGTCTTTCGTGGGTGCGGGTTTTCGCAACACTCAACGAAGAGCCGTCCGGGGCCGGTTCGAAATATCACACGCAGGGCGAGGGACGTTACGAAAAAGCCAGAAACATATACATAAACGCAGTGGAAGTGGTCAAGGAGGTGGCGGCCAAAGCTTCGCAGGGCGTCGCCGGTATCCGCAAAGCCAGGCGGCTGGCTCAGAATATCGTGGACCTGGTCAGGGAGGACACTTCACTGATGCTGGGGCTGGCGACAATCAAGGACTACGACGACTATACTTACGCCCATTCCGTCAATGTCGCCCTGCTGGCCACCTGCCTGGGAAATTACATCCAGATGCCGGATATGAGCCTCGAACACCTCACCGTTTGCGGTCTTTTGCATGACCTGGGAAAGGTGGGGGTATCCAAGAAAATATTGAACAAGCAAGGCGAGCTCAGCAGTGGCGAATGGGATGAAATGAAGGCTCACCCCCTCATCGGGGTGAGGAAAATTCTCCGCCTTAACGCGCCGCAGAAGCTGCGATCGAAAATAATTCTGGGTCCTTTTGAGCACCATCTCAACCCGGATCTGAGTGGCTACCCGCAGACGGTTTTCATGAGTAAAGTGAGCCTTATCGGTAAAATACTGCGTATTGCCGACGTGTATGAAGCTCTGACCTCGCACAGAGGTTACCGCCCCCGCGCCTTTGCCCCGGATGAGGCATTGAGGAAAATGTGGGGAGAAAGAGGAAAGAGTTTCGATCCGGTGCTGATGAAATGCTTTGTTCAGATGATGGGGATCTATCCGATCGGTTCGATTGTGGAGCTCACCGACGGAGGATTCGCTCTTGTCATGGACTATCCGGATGATACCCGTAAAAACGCGCCTCTTCTGCTACGGCTGGAAGACAAGGGCGATAAGGGATTTATCAGGGGGGATACATTGAAACTTACCGATCAGTCAGCCAATGTCGGTATCGTAAGAGGGATACGTACCCAGGCTCTCGGGGTCCAGTCCGCGGAATATTTTTTACATGACAAATAGCCCGCCAAATCAAGGGCTGCAGCCTGTGGTCAGCGGCGGGTAATGACGCCTTAACAGCCGCGCCTGTCGTGGTGACACTTTGTAGAATTTGTCCGGCGTAAATAAAAGAGGCGGGGCATGGACCCCGCCTCTTTCAGCAAAAGTCACGTTACAAACTATTTTTTTCTTGCGGTCTTTTTTGCCGCCGTCTTCTTTGCAGAGGTTTTCTTTACAACTGTCTTCTTCGCAGCAATTTTTTTCTGGCCGATACTTTTTTCGCCGGTTTTTTCACGGCTCTTTTCACAGCTTTTTTCGCCGTCTTCCCCGAGGCTTTTTTTGCGGCTGCTTTTTTCACAGCTTTTTTTGCCGGTGATTTTTTAGCAGCCTTTTTGACAGCGGTTTTCTTTGCGGCCGTCTTTTTCGCGGCTGCCGCTTTCTTTGCCTGGGTCTTTTTGGCGGGCGCGGCATTCAAGAGAGCTGCCTGTGCTGCCGCAAGTCTCGCGATGGGCACCCGAAACGGTGAGCAGCTGACATAATCGAGCCCGGTCAGGTGGCAGAACTCAATGGAGGACGGGTCGCCGCCATGCTCGCCGCAGATACCTACCTTAAGCTTCCGGTTGGCGCCCCTTCCTTTTTCGACGGCCATCTCCACCAGTTTCCCCACCCCATCGCGGTCCAGTACGCGGAAGGGGTCCACCGGCAGGATTTTTTTCTCCACATAATCCGGCAGGAACTTTCCCGCATCGTCACGGCTGTATCCAAAGGTCATCTGTGTCAGATCGTTGGTCCCGAAGGAGAAGAAGGCCGCCTCTTTGGCTATTTCATCGGCGGTGATTGCCGCACGGGGGACTTCAATCATGGTGCCGACCAGATAGTCCACTTTCACTCCCGTTTCCGCCATCACTTCTTCAGCGGCGGCGACGATGATTTCCTTCTGTGCGGCAAGCTCGTTCACCGTGCCGACCAGCGGGACCATGATTTCGGGTCTGGCGTCGACTCCTTCTTCCACCAGACGGCAGGCTGCCTCGAAGATGGCGCGGGCCTGCATCTGAGTTATTTCCGGAAAGGAAATGCCCAGGCGGCAGCCGCGGTGTCCCAGCATCGGGTTGAGTTCGTGCAGGGAGTCCACCTTTGCTTTGACCGCGTCGATGGAGATGCCCATTTCACGGGCCATTTCCCATTGGCTTTCCTCGTCCTGGGGCACAAATTCGTGCAGAGGCGGATCAAGCAGGCGAATGGTCACGCCGTATCCTTCCATGGCTTTGAGGATGCCGTAGAAATCATCGCGCTGCATCGGCAAAAGCTTGGCAAGGGCACGCTCACGCCCCTCGAGACCGTCTGAGAGAATCATCTCGCGAACGGCCTTGATCCGATCTCCTTCGAAGAACATATGTTCGGTGCGGCAAAGGCCGATGCCCTGCGCGCCGAAATTGCGCGCGGTGGCGGCATCGTGTGGCGTGTCGGCATTGGTGCGGATGCCGAGTCTCTTGACCTCGTCCGCCCACTGCATGATGGTGCCGAAATCTCCGGAAAGCTCTGCCGGTCTTGTTTTCACCTCGCCCTTCATGACTTCGCCGGTGGTTCCGTCAAGCGAAATATAATCACCTTCTGAAATAACATTGCCGTTTACCCTGATTGTTTTTTGCGCGTAGCTGATCTCTAGCTCGCCGCAACCGGACACGCAGCACTTGCCCATGCCGCGGGCGACAACCGCCGCATGCGAGGTCATGCCGCCGCGTGCGGTGAGGATACCCTGCGCAATGGTCATGCCCTTTAAGTCCTCCGGCGATGTCTCGATGCGCACGAGGATTACTTTTTCGCCGCGGTTAGTCCAGGCCTCCGCATCGTCCGCATTGAAGACCACTCGTCCCGTGCCGGCCCCGGGAGATGCGGGCAGACCTTTCGTGACGACGTTACGGGTGGCGTGCGGATCGAAAGTCGGATGCAGAAGCTGGTCAAGCGAAGCAGGTTCGATGCGCAGAAGGGCGGTTTTTTTGTCGATGAGTTTCTCCGCCACCATATCGACTGCAATTTTTACGGCTGCGGCGGCTGTGCGCTTGCCGGTGCGTGTCTGGAGCATCCAGAGTTTTTCATCCTGGATGGTGAATTCAATGTCCTGCATGT
>CAYWRV010000051.1:0-12507 GCA_964460865.1 uncultured Smithella sp.
ATACATTGGCGTTCGGGGAACCGGCTTGCCATTTCGGCGGCTCTGCATTCCCGCCACCGCCGAAAAACCCTCCACCGCTGCTGCAGGCGGCCAGAAAAATACTCGTTAACAACGCAGCCAGAAGTAGTTTTTTGTTTTTTACCATATATCCTCCTTAATTTATTATTGTGCGTATTTTATCATGCTTCTTTGGTCTTATAAAAGGGAATTTGGGGGGGATAGCCTAAGGCTAAAGGCTAAAGAATAAACGATGCTTCGACAGGCCGATCATGAACGGCAATAAAAACTCAGCACGAACGGTTATTAAAGCCGGGCGCGAATGGCAATAAGACACGAAGCGCATACCACTGATGCTCCCGTTCATCCCGGGCTTGTCGAAGGACAACTCCCTGTATTCAAAACAATTCGACATTGTCTCCCAGGTCGTCTTCGGGGTTGCTCTCCAAAGGGGGCTGTTCGGGTTGGGGTTGTGGTTGTGGTAGTGGCGCTTTTGTGCCAGTCAATTCCTGATGAGTCTGCCTTTCGCGGTGCATTGTGTATTTTGATTTTAAAGACTCCAGGTGGGCCGCGCTGTGAGGCTCATCTGGGCCGTTATGGGGCGAGTCGCCCATTTTTTCCGCCTCCGTTTGCAGCAGCCCGGCTGTATGTTCGAATTGCCGTTTGAGTACGTTATGAAAATTTATCCGACCAACAAGTGCTTGAATATCGCCTGCCAGCCCGGTTCCCGCCTGCCGGATGGCCGGCAGGGACTTTTGCATTTCTTCATCAAAACCCTTCAGTATTTTAAATGTTGCCGAAAAATTATCCCGGAGGGCGGATATCTGTGATTTTCCGTCCTCGCTCTCCTCGGCGGCCATTCGGGCGAGATTGCCTGCGGCATCAACTACCTGCTCGAGGCATTTGTTCACCGCCGCGACGATCGGGTAAGTGTCGGTTGTCAGTTGCTGTATGGATTCGGCAAGCACCCCCAGTGTCGCGCCTTTGTCGCCGATAGCTGCCGCATGGACTCCGGCATTGAGCGCCAGGCGCTGCATTTCGATGCCGATGACTTTCATTTCCCGTACAAATACGGACATGCCCATCGATGTATCGGATAGTTCGCTCATCGCGGCGGCCGTTCGGCGTTTGTTTGCAGCAGCTTCTTCCGCTTGCGCTGTCAGATCCGCCAGATCTTTTTCCAGATGATCGATAAAAGAAATACCGTTGGCGGACGCACCGCTCATCTCGCCGATTTCTTCCGAAATCGCCTGCGCGTCAGAGGCGATGGCTTTGAGGGCGGCAATCATTTCGCGGGTGGCGATAGACAGGTCCTTATCCGCATGTTGCAACTGAGCGGCCTGAAGACGGAAAATATGGGCCATGTGTGTGCGGCCGAAAGCATTCCGTGTTTTGCCAAGCAAGTACTTGAAGAAGTCTCCAACAGCTGCAGATGTGTTCGGTTCTCCGGTTTGAATGTTTGAAGAACCGGCAGTTTCCGCCAGCGCATGGCAAACGTGCTCGACACGCTGGCGGGTGATGTCGTGAAATTGAAGAGACTGGACAACCTTGCCGATATGGCCGGCGAGGCTCTGCCAGGTGGCGGATATTTTTTCCACAGCTAATCCGGCGGCCCGGTTACGTTCTGACAAAAGCGAAAGATTGCCGCCGATTTTTTCCGCAATATTTTCACTGCTGGTCTGCTCGCGGGTTCCGGCTCCCGCGATCCCTGCCGCATGTTCGTTTAGCGCCGGCAAAATCGAAGAGACCTGAGAGGACAAATTATTTACTTTTGCAGAGATCATTTCTCCCAGGCTTCGGACATCCTGGGCGAGTTTTTCAAATGATGTGTCGGCAAGATACAGACGGGCGATTTCGATTTTTATGTAATTACAAAGTACATTGAGATTCCGGACGATTTTCTCAAAAGCTTCCAGCGGCACTCCTATTGCGGAAAATTCGTTTAAGATGCCGGTGATGAGTTCCTGTTCACGGCGCCGGCTCCCGGACAGCGCACCGACCATTTCTGAAATGTTTTCGAAACCGCTGCCAACCTCGAGCATTTCATGTCCGGAGAGCCTGCCCGCCGTTTCCCGGGCCATCGCCGAGAGTTCCGAGGCCTGCCGGTGAAATACCTGCAGTCTTTCACCGATACTTATGAATTCCGCCTCTGTTGAGGTGGCCACTTTTTCCAGCGAGGCAATCTCGGCCTGAAGCGCCTCCGGTGGCAGCCCCGCCTTTGTTTTGAAAAATAAGGCCGGTCGGTTCTTTCGATTCATGCTCGTCTCCAATTAGCGCCGCACAAAGGGCGCATTGTGGCCTGAAGCATTAAGAGTGCCAAAAGATGAAAAGGTGCGCATCGCATGGAAACCATGGAATATTCCGCTTTACAGGTCACGGGGAAAGGCGGCCGCGGAAGGGTAACTTCCGGTATGGCCGGACAATGTCCGGTACGGCCGGACAGCGTTTTTCACCCGACGGTCGCCGAAGCGCCGCCGTGCGCGGGCCGTTCCCCTTTCGGGAGCTAAAACTTGATGTTGTACTTTTTCATCAATTCATAAAAACGAGAGCGGGACAGGCCGGAGACAGAGCAGGCTTTTTTTACATCACTGCCGCAAGCTTGTGAGAGCTTTTGCAAATAATCGTGCTCCGCACGGGCGATGGCCAATTGCCGGACATCCTGGAACTTGTCCATTCCCTTGCCATCCCCGTTGTTTTCAGCGCAAAGCCTGTCTTCGGCGCCATTGGCAAAGGCGGATGCGGTGACTTTGGCGCGCAGCTCAACCGGCAGATGCTTCCCGAATAAAACAGGACTCTCGCCGGAGACGACCATGGCCCGTTCAATGTTGCCGAACAATTCCCGCACGTTCCCGGGCCAATCATATCGATTTAGGTAATCAATGAAGTCCGGAGACAGTGATTTCATCACCATACCCCTGCGGGTACAGAGTTTTGCAACATAGAACCCGGCAAGCGCCGTGATATCGCCGTCGCGCCGGCGCAGTGGCGGAATTTCAATATGAAAGGCGCGGAGCCTGAATAGCAGATCGCTGCGAAAGGAGCCCTCGGCGACCATCGCATCGAGGTTCCGGTGTGTTGTCGCCACCAGTCGAAAGTCGCTGTCAATCTCTGTTTTTCCTCCTACCGGACGGAAACGTCTCTCCTGCAGGACGCGTAAAAAGGATTTTTGCATGGCCGGCGGCAGCTCCCCGATTTCATCGAGAAACAGTGTGCCTCCATCGGCCTGTTTGACAAGCCCTTCCTGGGACTTGTCCGCCCCGGTATAGGCGCCTTTTTCGTAGCCGAACAAAGTGCTTTCCACAAGCGTTGCCGAAAGGGCCGCGCAATCGACCACAACAAAATTTTTCCCCGCCCGTGCGGAGTTGGTATGAAGGGCCCAGGCAAAAAGCTCTTTGCCTGTACCGGTCTCGCCCGTGATCAGAGTGTTGGCGTCGGAAGCGGCGGCACGCGCCGTCTGTTCGAGGCAGAAACTTATTTCCCTGGATGAACCGATAATGCCTTCACGATTAAAGTTCTGTACCGGCTGGCCGGCTTTTTTGGCCCTGCGGTACTCAAGGGAGCGCTCAAGAGACAAAGCCAGGCTGCTTTGCGAGATCGGTTTGGACACATAATCCCAGGCGCCGCTTTTGATGGCCAGTTCCGCACCGTCGGAGTTGGCGTCGCCGGTGATAATGATTACCTCCGGTTGCGAGGGAGCGTTTTTAAGTTTTTCGATCACTCCGAGCCCGCTCCCGTCGGGGAGATTCACGTCCAGATAGATGAGATCGAAATCAGACGAACGGTTGAGTGTGTGCCCCTCCGTCAATGTGGCGGCGCAGTTGACAGTATGCCCCATTTTACGGATGCTCAGAGACAATATGTCGGAAAACATCAAATCATCATCAACTACCAGTATACGTGCCATTGCAGTCCCTTTCACTGTAGCTGTGTTTAAAAAGTGCCAATCGTGAATAATTTTCTATATCGGTCGCCTTGTTTTTTTCTTAAATAATCGCCTCAGTCTTGCGCCGGAAAATTCCGCTTTGACAGGAAGTTGTCCGGCCGGAGCGGACGAAGAGATACCGGAGGGTCATTCGCCGGCGGACAGTTACCTGTGCCACCGGGAGCTCTCAGGTTTGTCAGTTGGTGGATTTTACTGCATTTTGTCGGTCGCTGCAACTTTGGTGTGAGGAGCGGGCCACTGTGGCATCTTTGATGCTATGCCTCCCTGACAGAGGGTGAAATAAGCATGGAACTGATTTATTGCGGTATGGCGTCAAAAGCGAGCTGCCGGAGGGTCAAAAGGGTGCTCGGTCTTCTGGTTGCCACGGATCATTTCGGCTTTTTCAATAAGCTTGCCGATCTGGAAAAACATTTGCGCGAGCAGTTATCCGCCCGCTATGTCATCGTCCTGCACGTCGGAGGGAAAAAACACCTTCTGGCACTGTCCAAAATCAGCGAACTGCTCATGGACCATAAAGTCATTTTGATTCTGCCCGAAGCCGAGCCGGAAATGGTCGCGATGGGGCATGCGCTGCGTCCCCGCTTCATTACTTATAACGACGGGGACTTTCTGGAAATGGCCGCTGTCCTGCGCCAGTTGCTTTTCCCCCACGAGGTGAAAAACAAAAGAACCGTCTTAAGATCATCGGATGAAAGGAATGATCTGAAAAGCTATGAAAACACTCATCGATAAAAAAACAAAAAGCGGTTCGCTGGTTTTAAGCGACGAATTGACCGTTGCTCAGGCGGGCGCCATCCGCGAAGCGCTTTCCGAGTCACTGGGCAAGGTCTCATCGCTTACGGTGGACATTACCGGAGCCTCGGAGGTGGATCTGTCCTTTTTACAACTTATGTGTTCGGTGCACCGTACGGCAACGAAAAAAGACAAGCTGATCACCCTGGCCGGGAGGTCGAATAAAGCCATGCAGAAGGCGGTTACCGAAACATCTTACCGACGCACGGTAGGTTGTATTTTGGATAATCAAAAAAATTGCTTATGGGTGGACAAATACCATGAGTAAAATCATCATGACTGTGGACGATTCTACCTCTGTTCGCCAGATGGTCGCCTTCACACTGAAGGAGGCGGGCTACAGCGTTGTCGAGGCTTGCGACGGCAAGGATGCCCTGTCGAAGCTCGCCGGCCAGCGTGTGCACATGGTTCTTACGGACCTCAACATGCCGCTCCTGGACGGCATCGGTCTCATCCGTGCCGTGCGCCAGAGCCCCGAGCACAAATTCATTCCCATCGTGATGCTCACTACGGAATCCCAGGCGGAAAAGAAGATGGAAGGGAAGCAGGCCGGCGCCACAGGCTGGATTGTCAAACCATTTAATCCCGGCCAGTTGATCGGGGTAGTGAAAAAGGTGCTCGGATGAAAGACGCGCACGTCGAAGTGTTCATAGAAGAAGCCCGCGAACTTCTGGCGGAGCTGGAAACATCGCTTCTGGAGCTGAAAGAGGCTCCAACAGACGGGGAGCTTGTCGCCAGGATATTCCGGGCCCTGCATACCATTAAAGGTTCCGGGGCGATGTTC
The DNA here is from genome assembly GCA_964460865.1 of uncultured Smithella sp. Lineage (GTDB taxonomy): Bacteria > Desulfobacterota > Syntrophia > Syntrophales > Smithellaceae > UBA8904. The sequence goes on from CAYWRV010000051.1 coordinate 5,517, forward strand.
GGCTTTGATGAAATCGCGGACTTCAAGCACGGCATAGAAAACACCTATGACCTGGTCCGCAGTAAAAAAATGGCCGTTACCGGTCATTTGATTGACCTCACGCTTGCCGCCTGCGATGCAATCCGGGGGATGACAGGCGATGCCCCGCCCGATCCGGCCAAAGCTCAAACACTTCACGAGCAGTTTCAGGAGCTTCTTTTAAAACAGGCAGGAGCTGACCCTGATGGGCGGGGAATATCCGGCCTTAAGGTGGCCGGAGCAGAAATTGCCGATCAAGGACATGAGGTCACCTACCGGATACGTTTCCGGCCCGACCGCGACATTTTTGCCACCGGCACCAATCCGGCCCTGCTGCTTTCTGAACTTGGCGAGATGGGCCCCTGTAAGATCACCGCTCAGACGAACGACATTCCCTTTCTGGACGATATCGATCCGGAGAGCTGCTATGTTTTCTGGGATATCGTTTTAACCACGGCGAGAGGTGAAAACGCCATCCGTGACGTGTTTATTTTTGTTGAAGACCGCTCTGAGCTGAAGATATCGGTCATCGACCTGCCGGCCGAGGCAGAAGACACTTCCTACAAGAAGCTGGGGGAAATTCTGGTCGAGCGAGGCGATGCCAACCCTGAAGCCCTCCAGCAGGTGCTGGGTGCGCAAAAGAGGGTCGGCGAGCTTCTTGTTTCGGAGGGCCATGTTTCCCAGGACCGCATCGTCTCGGCACTGGCCGAGCAGGAGCATGTCCGCGAAATGCGCGCCAGACGGGCGTCACAGGATGACGCCGCCGCTACGATCCGTGTGCCAGCGGCGCGGCTTGATCGTCTGGTGGATATGGTGGGAGAGCTGGTCACCGTGCAGTCACGCCTTTCTGCTCTTGCCGCCCGCGCCATGGAGACGGATCTGGCGCTTGTCGCCGAGGACGTCGAGCGCCTCACCGCGGAGCTTCGCGATAACACCATGAGCATCCGCATGCTGCCGATCGGCAATATTTTCCTCAAATTCAGGCGTCTGGTTCACAATTTATCCGCCGAGCTGGGGAAGGAACTCCGTCTCACCACCGAAGGCGGCGAAACGGAGCTGGATAAGACGGTCATCGAAAAGCTGGGGGATCCTCTGGTACATCTGGTCCGTAACAGTATCGATCATGGCATCGAAGAACCCGCGGCTCGTCTGGCGGCCGGAAAACCGCAAACCGGCCATATAAAACTTACAGCGGAACATGCGGGCGCCAATGTTCTCATCAGTATATCCGACGATGGCGCCGGTATCTCGCCTGAAGCGGTGCGCCAGAAGGCCATTGCCCGAAACATCATTTCACCTGATGCCTTCCTGTCGGAAAAAGACACGCTGGGGCTTATTTTTGCGCCCGGCTTTTCGCTGGCCCAGTCCGTCACCAATGTCTCGGGACGAGGTGTCGGACTGGATGTAGTGAAAAAAAGCATCGATTCCCTGGGCGGGGCGATCGACATTGAAAACCGCCCGGGCGCAGGCGTAACCATTACACTCAAGCTGCCTCTGACGCTGGCGATTATCGACGGTCTGCTGGTCAGAATCGGTGATGCCTTTTTTGTCATTCCCCTGTCGGCCATAGAAGAATGCGTCGAGCTGTCGCGTGAAGACGTGGGCGAAGCTCATGGACGAAACGTGGTTACGGTGCGCGGAGAAATGGTCCCCTACATCCCGCTCCGGGAGCGTTTTTCCATAGACGGGGAGCCACCGGCGATAGAGCAGATCATCATCAACCGGGTCGGGGACCACAGGGTCGGTCTGGTGGTGGATCAGGTGGTCGGTGAGCACCAGACGGTGATTAAAAGTCTGGGGAAGTTCTACCGGCGGATCAGGGAAATATCAGGCGCGACGATTCTGGGCGACGGCACGGTGGCATTGATTATCGATGTCCCGCAACTGGTCCGGATAGTCGATGAGGAACAAAATTTACTAAGATGACGGGGTGAAGCGTATGGCGCATATTTATTTTCGTTACCACGCAGGCCGTCCGCAGGTGCGGATCAGGGATCCTGTCAGTGGGAGCCATTCAGGCGAGGGGGAGGGGGAGACCCTTTTTGACATTTTGTCATTTAAAGCGATTTAAGGAGGATAATTATGATTAAGAATATGAAAATCGGAACGAGGCTCGCCGCCGGCTTTGCGATTGTAGTAGTTTTGCTGCTGATTGTAGCCGGCCTTTCGATTGTCCGGATCAATTCCATCGACGATATCGTGGACACATTTGTGGATGTGGACATGCCTAAGGTGCAAAAAGCCAATTTAATTACCGATGATCTCAATATTGTCGCCCGGTCATTGAGAAATATGCTGCTTGTGGAGCGCCGCGACGAGATGTTGAACGAAAACAAGCGTATCGACGAGGCCAGCGCCAGAATAACCGACATTCTGGAGGATCTGGCCAAGGTGGTCCACAGCGAACGCGGGAAGGCCATCCTCAAGGATATCGAAAAGGTGCGCGGTGCCTACCGTGAAGCTATTGGAGAAGTCCGGAAACTAGCGCTTGAGGGGAAAAAACGCGAAGCGACCGAAGTGTTGCTCACTCAAGTCCGGCCTGCGCAAGAAGTGTATTTTCAGACCGTCGCGGAAATCATCAAATACCAGACTGAACTGATGCGCTCCAACGGTGCCCTGGCCGCGTCACTCTCCCAGTCGGCCATCGTTTACATACCCGTGATTTCATGTATCGCCCTTATCCTCACCGTTATCCTCGCCTGGCTGCTTACCCGCGGTATCGTCCGCCCCATCAAACAATGCATTGACGTCGCCTCGCACGTGGCCCGCGGTGACACATCGATCAGCATTGAAAGCGACGCCAAGGATGAAACAGGCCAGTTGCTTGCGGCAATGAAAGAGATGGTACAAAATGTCAAGGCGCTGGTGACGGATGCCCATATGCTCTCACAGGCGGCCATAGCGGGGAAACTCGCCACCCGCGCCGATGCAGGGCAGCACCAGGGCGATTTCCGCGCCGTTGTCCAGGGCGTGAACGACACTCTCGATGCGGTTATCGGTCCGCTCAAAGTATCGGCCGACTACGTCGACCGCATCTCCAAAGGTGATATTCCTCCTGTGATCACGGATACCTATAACGGCGATTTCAACGAAATCAAAAACAACTTAAACATTCTTATCGGAGCGATGAATGAGATCACCGATGCGGCGCAGGAGATAGCCCAGGGAAACCTCCTGATTTCGATTAAAGAAAGATCCGCCCAGGATCGGCTGATGCATGCCCTGAAGGCGATGATCGAGAAGATCACAGATGTGGTTTCCAATGTCCAGATGGTTGCCGATCAAGTGGCCTCCGGTGACGAGGCGCTTACCGCGACCGCCGAGGAAATATCTCAGGGAGCCACTGAACAGGCGGCATCGGCGGAGGAAGTTTCGTCATCGATGGAGCAGATGATCTCGACGATCAAGCACAACGCAGACAATGCCTCGCAGACGGAAAAGATCGCCACCAAATCTTCACAGGACGCCAAAGAGGGAGGCAAGGCCGTATCTGAAACAGTCGGAGCGATGAAAGAAATCGCGGGCAAGATCTCCATCATCGAAGAAATCGCCCGCCAGACCAACCTGCTGGCGCTAAACGCCGCGATCGAGGCGGCACGCGCCGGTGAACATGGCAAGGGTTTTGCCGTGGTCGCCTCGGAGGTGCGCAAGCTCGCGGAACGGAGCCAGACGGCGGCAGGAGAAATCAACAAACTATCGGCCTCGAGCGTGCAGGTTGCCGAGCAGGCGGGCGTCATGCTCGATAAAATGGTGCCGGATATTCAGCGCACCGCCGATCTGGTTCAGGAAATCTCGGCCGCCAGCAGACAGCAGGATGCAGGTGCCGGGCAGATCAATATGGCGATTCAGCAGCTCGACCAGGTAATTCAGCAAAACGCATCCGCTTCTGAAGAAATGTCATCCACCTCCGAGCAGCTTGCGGCGCAGGCCCAGCAGCTTCAGGAAGCAATCGCGTTTTTCAGAATCGGCACTCAGGGGTCACGCCGTAGCAGTACTCCGCGGCAGGTAGCGGCGAAAACCAGACAAAAGATCACTGCTCCCCCGGCGCGTCTAAGTGCGCCTGCCGCTCCCGGCGAGCATCCGCTCCCGAAGAGCTCCAACTTCGCCAAGGACAGGCAGGGCGTCGAGATTTCCATGACCGGCGGCGCCGACGAGATGGACGCGGATTTTGAAAAATATTAATTGCTGCCTCACCTCCGGGGCGGGCGGGCTGCTTGTCCCGGAGGAATGAGTGCGCAATCTGTAAAGGAGACAAAAATGGCCGTGGAAAAGATTACCGAGGCCAGGCAATACCTGACCTTTAAAATGGAAGACGAAGTCTTTGCCTTCGATGTCGGCAAAGTTCGTGAGATACTGGATTACACTAAAATCACCAAAGTCCCTCACACGCCGGATTTTATGAAAGGTGTGATCAATCTCCGTGGCGCGGTCGTGCCGGTGGTGGACATGAGGCTCAAATTTAACATGCCCGCCCAGGAAAGAACCGTGGACACCTGCATTATCGTCGTGGAAATAACCATCGAGGGAGAGCCTACGGTTCTGGGCGCCCTGGTCGATTCGGTCCAGGAAGTCTTTGAACTCGAGCCGTCGCAGGTGGAGCCGGCGCCGCGCATCGGTACAAAGCTCAATACCGATTTTATTCTGGGAATGGGCAGGCGTGACGAGAAATTTGTCATCATTCTCGACATCGACCGTGTTTTTTCCTCCGATGAACTGGATATCGCGCAGGCGATGAGGGAGGCTACCCCATAATGGAAGTATCCGCATTTTCAGGCAGGCCGGAGCCGCTTTCCGCAAGCGGCCGGCACTCATCATTTTCCGCGATGCCCCGGCCGCATCCCAAAGTGACCAAAGCTGTGGAGTATCGTCAGACGGCTCTCATAAGAGAAATGACGGATACGGAGTTTCGGCGTCTGGGGGATTTTATCCACCAGCGCTGCGGCATCAAGATGCCCGCATCCAAGAAAATGATGCTGCAGACCCGCCTCCAGAAACGGTTGCGGATGCGTAATTTCACCACCTTTACCCAGTATGCTGATTATGTTTTCAGTGGCGCGGCCGACCATGAAGAGCTGTTTTGCATGATCGATGCGGTGACGACCAACAAGACCGATTTTTTCCGCGAGCCGCGCCACTTTGATTACATGCGTGCCTACGTTTTGTCTGGTCGTAACGGAGGCGCGCCCGGGGGCTTTTCACGTCCCATGAAATTCTGGTCGGCAGGCTGTTCCACCGGCGAGGAGCCCTATACGCTGGCCATGATTCTGGCCGAGCATGCACTCGCCAGCCGCTCTTTTGATTATGCCATCCTGGGCACGGATATTTCGACGCGTGTGCTCAATAAAGCGGTGAAGGGCATTTACGCCGAGGATAGGGTGGCGCCCGTGCCTTTTGATTTGAAAAAGAAATATCTGCTCAAAAATCGAAAAAGCAATCTCCTCCGAATCGTTCCGGAGCTGCGGGCACGGGTCACGTTCCAGCGTTTGAACTTCATGGATGAGAACTTCCCGCTGGGAGAATTGTTCGATGTTGTGTTTTGCAGAAACGTGATCATATATTTCGACCGTCCGACTCAGGAGGAGATTGTCGGACGCATTTGCCGGTACATTGCGCCGGGCGGATACCTGTTTATGGGGCATTCTGAAACTCTTAGCGGCATGCGTCTTCCCCTGGAAGCTGTGGCCTCGACCGTGTACAGGAAAGGCGATGAAGGGTCATAAAAAACCACCACCGCCCGGCGCTTATCTGAAACCGGGAGAGATGTTCATTCTCGAGAGCCCCTCATTGGTGACCACGGTGCTGGGCTCGTGCATTTCAGTCACTTTTTTCAATGCCCGAAAAAATCTTGCGGCCATATGTCACGCTCTTTTTCCATCCTGCCGGAGGAGAGTTTATCATAACAGCGTGCATGATCTCCTTGGTGCAGACTGTGCAAGGTGTCCGGAGGCATTCAAATATGCGGACTGCGCCCTGGTGATGATGGTGGAAACCTTCCGCCGCTGTGGTGTGCCGCCTGAAGGGATCCGGGTGCAGTTGATGGGAGGAGCGCGAATGATCGGCGAGGCCTCCCACGTGGTGCAGAGCATTCCGGTGGGAGAGCAGAACATCCAGGTCGCCGAAAAAGTGCTGGCTGACCAGCACCTGGAGGTTCACTTCAGGGATACGGGCGGCCTGAAAGGCCGGAAGGTGGTCTTTAATTCTCAAAGCGGCGAAGTCACCATTCACCAGATAAGCCGCATCAATATTCGTGAGTTTCAATCACGTTTTGAGATGCTCGCAAGGAGGCCGCCGTGAGGGCCGGTTCAGGAAAAATCCGTGTGCTGGTTGTGGATGATTCCGCCGTCGTCCGGCAGGCACTTGCGGAAATTCTCGAGACCGATTCCGCCATTGAGATTATGGCCACGGCGGCGGACCCGTTTATCGCGGCGGAAAGAATCCGCGAAGAAGTGCCGGATGTCATCACACTCGATGTGGAAATGCCGCGGATGGACGGCCTGACGTTTTTGCAGAAAATCATGAGCCAGCATCCCATTCCCGTGGTGATCTGCTCGTCGCTTGCCGAGAGGCATTCACAAACGGCCCTGAAGGCGCTGGAATACGGTGCGGTGGAGATCATCACCAAACCGAAACTGGGCACGCGCCAGTTTTTCGAGGAATCCAAAATACGCATCTGCGACGCAGTAAAAGCTGCCTCACGGGCGCGCTTGAAGAGAGCTTATCAACGTGTGCGTGTCGAGCCCAAGCTCACCGCCGACGCGATGCTGGCCCCTCCGACAGGCTCGGCCATGGCGGAAACCACCGATAAAGTGATCGTGGTGGGAGCCTCCACCGGCGGCACCGAGGCCATCCGCGTGTTTCTTGAAAAAATGCCACCCGATGCGCCCGGCATGGTCATCGTGCAGCACATGCCGCCGCATTACACCAGATCGTTTGCCCAGCGGCTCGATTCCCTGTGCAGTGTTTCCGTCAGGGA
>CAYWRV010000052.1:0-12346 GCA_964460865.1 uncultured Smithella sp.
CTGTAAGGATTGTTTCACTCGACTTTGAACGGGCTTTGCCCGTCGAAAATAAATCATACGGAGGTTGACATGGAAATTAAAAAGATATGTGTACTGGGCGCGGGGCTGATGGGTAGCGGTATTGCGCAGGTATGCGCCGCGGCCGGCTATGATGTGACCATGAGGGATATCGACGAGCGCTTCATCAACAACGGCATGAACACGATTAAAAAAAACCTGTCGCGCGACGTGGAAAAGGGAAAAATCACCAAAGAACAGATGGAGGCTCTTCTGGGAAGGATCAAGCCGACGCTGGATTTAAAAGAAGCAGCCGGTGATGCGGATATCGTGGTGGAAGTGGTGATTGAGCTTATGGACCTGAAAAAGAAAGTTTATACCGAACTGGAAGAGATCGTCCCGCAGCATTGTCTGTTTTTCACCAACACCTCCGGTTTGAGCATTACCGAAATGGCCGCCATTACAAGCCGGCCGGAGCGTTTTATCGGAACGCATTTTTTCAACCCGGTTCCTGTAATGCGGCTTTTGGAAGTTATCCGCGGCCAGCAGACCTCTGATGAGACGGTGGAAATTGCCGTGGCCTGGGGCAGGAAAATCGGCAAGGAAGTCGTCATGGTGAAAGAGGCGCCCGCATTTGTCGTGAACCGTATTTTATGCTCCATGATTAACGAGGCTTTTTTTGTGCTTGATGAAGGGCTGGCCACGCCGGAGGATATTGACAAGGCCATGCAGCTGGGCTGCAATCACCCCATCGGGCCTCTGGCTCTGGGGGATCTGATAGGTCTGGACACGCAGTTGAGAATCTGCGAAGGCATGCACCGGGAGCTGGGTGACAAATACCGGCCCTCACCTCTTTTGCGGAAACTGGTACGCGCCGGCAATCTCGGACGGAAATCCGGCCGCGGCGTCTATGATTACAATAAAAAGTAAATTTGCAGGAAAGATCTTGACGGCGACCGTTACCTTTTGCCCGGTCGCCTTTTTTCGGGCTGATAAAGTATTAGGGGGCAATCAAGCCCGGTTGGCGGCTGCTTTCAGGTCGGAAATCGTCCGGGCGTAATCTGGAGTGCTAAAAACTGCCGCACCCGCTACCAGAACATCTGCGCCGGCTCCGGCGATAGCGGCGATATTTTCCAGATTAACGCCACCGTCCACCTCCAGAAGTGGTTTTTTTGTGAGGGAGGCAATCATCTCCGATGCTTTTTTGATTTTGGCAAGCGAGCTTTGAATGAACTTCTGCCCTCCAAAGCCGGGATTGACCGACATGACCAGCAGGAGGTCGATTCCCGGCAGAACTTCCTCCACTGAGCAAAGAGGAGTTGCCGGGTTCAGGGAAACCCCCGTCTTCCTGCCCGCTTTCCTGATCAGGTCCAGTGTCCGGTGCAGGTGAGTGGCCGCTTCGACGTGTACCGTTATGTAATCTGCGCCCGCATCGGCAAAGGCCTGGACGAAATTTTCCGGATTGCGGATCATTAAATGAACGTCAAAGGGTAGATCTGTTGCCTTACGCAGCGAAGAGATGATCGCCGGCCCCATGGTGATGTTGGGGACAAACTGCCCGTCCATAACATCGACATGAATCCAGTCGGCGCCTGCCTTTTCCACCGCCTGAATTTCCCCGGCGAGCCTTCCGCCGTCGGCGGAAAGAATTGATGGGGCGATAAGCTTCATGGCAACTCTCCTTTATGGGCGTAACAGATATACGAAAGAACCCGGCCTGTCAATCCCAATAGCTTGGCGCGCCCGTTCTTTATGAAAGGGCGAATATGCCGTAAGACATGTGCGTAAAGAGGTAATACAATGGTATCAGGCTTTTTGCTTGACACAGGCGAGTAAAACATCAAATATGAGTCGATGAGACTATTATACAATATTATTCTTCTTATTTTAGCCGTTCCCGGGCTCTTGTATTTCCTGCTCAAGATGCTGATCACAGGCAAGTACCGTGACAGCTTTTTGCAGAAATTGGGTTTGCGCCAGGCCCGAGTTCTCGATAATATCGGGCCCGGTCCGCGCCTGTGGATGCATGCGGTTTCCGTGGGCGAAGTAAATGCCGCGTCGCCGATTGTTGCCGAATTAAAAAAAATCAGACCGGACTTCCGTGTCATTTTTTCCACTTCCACGGAAACGGGTCAGGAGCTGGCGCGAAAGACGGTGGCCGGGGTGGACGCCTTTATTTATTTTCCCCTGGACATACTGCCGGTTGTGGCAAGGATGCTTGACCTGGCCCGGCCTGATATTTTCGCATTTGTCGAGACGGAGCTTTGGCCGAATTTTTTATCCGGCAGCCGCCGGCGCCGGATTAAAGTTGTGATGGTTAATGGCCGGATCTCACTGAGGTCATTTAAAAAGTACCGGCGCACCAGTTTTTTCTGGCGCCGGATTTTGCAAAGCGTGGACCGGGCGGCTATGATCACGGACCTCGATGCCGATAGAATAGTGCAGATGGGGATGCCCCCAAAAGCTGTCGAGGCGCTTGGAAACAGCAAGTATGACGCTCTTGGAGCCGCGACATCGCCTGCCCTGCACCGGGAGGCGATGAGGCTTTTCCACGCCGGGCCGGAGGAAAAATTTTTTGTCGCCGGCAGTACCCATCCGGGCGAAGAAAAAATCATAGTTTCCGTATATAAGAAACTTCTGAAGCATGATCCGGAATTCGGCTTGATTCTGGTTCCGCGCGATGTCGGGCGTGCCGCGGAAATTATCGAGCTTTTGCGCCAATCCGGCCTCACCGGGCCGGTCACGTTTTCACAGATCAAAAGCGGTGCCCGGAGCAAAGTGCTAAAAGTAGTGGTGGTCGATGTGATCGGTGAGCTTTTTAAAGTCTATTCCCTGGCAACCATTGCATACTGCGGAGGATCACTTGTGCCCAGAGGGGGGCACAATCTTCTGGAGGCGGCGGCGTGGGGCAAGGTTGTTTTTTATGGACCGTTCATGGACGATTTCCATCGGGAAGCGGCTCTTCTGGAGGAGGCGGGCGCCGGGATCAGGATTACAGGAGAGGACGAGCTTCTGGAAGGAATTTTGAAGCTGTTGCAAGACCAGGCGGAACTGAATCGCCGCGGCGAAAACGGCAAATCCGTTGTACTTGCCAATATGGGGGCGGCAAAAAGACACGCCCATGTGATTTTAAGTCAGTTGAATTGAATATTTTCAAAAATAACAAAAGGGAAGAGGCCAAGCACCTTGACAGCCGGCAAAAAGGTGGTAAAAAATGAAGCGGTCAATACTGGAGGGATAGCTTATGCTTAAAAAATACGAGGCGGCCAGTGAACAGGTGAATCTGACCAGAGCTTTCATGGCCAGATCCACAGTCAGGAAATATCTCAACAGGACAAACCTCATTTTTTATTCAGAACTTTCCAGCCTGATCGGTTGCGAGGCATTCGTGAAACACGAAAACCACAACCCGACCGGATCTTTCAAGATCAGGGGCGCGCTGAATTTTTACCATCACATCTCCAGGGAAAAACTGGAAGCCGGTATCCTGGTGGCGACCCGCGGCAATCACGGCCTGGCCATGGCCTGGGCCGGCCAATGGTTTCATGTGCCATGTACGGTGGTTGTGCCGGAAAACAACAATCCGGAAATCAACCGGATCATTGAAAACTACGGCGCGGAATTGATTGTCCGCGGCGCGGATTTTTATGACGCCCAGTCTTACTGCGAGGAACTGGTAGATAGCGCCGGCTATTACTACGTCGAGCAGGGAAACGAGCCGGAAATTCTAAACGGCATAGCGACTCTGGGATTGGAAATCATGGAAGATCTTCCGGAGGTGGACACGATTATCTGTCCGATCGGCGGTGGTGCGGGGTGCGCGGCGATTTTAAAAACGGTGCGCGCCATCAAACCGTCAGTGGAAATCATCGGCGTCGAGCCCCAAAACGCTCCTTCTTTTTATGAGTCGTGGAAGAAAAAGGAAATCGTCACGCTTGACGAGGCGGACACGGTGGCCGACGGCCTGGCCACCCGGTCGGTATTTCATCTGCCTTACGTGATTCTTCGCGACAGCATTGACGATGTTGTGCTTCTGACGGAGGAGGAGATCCTGCAGGGCGTGGCACTGGCACTCACAGCGACACATAATCTGGCCGAGTCCGCGGGCGGGGTATCGCTTGTCGCCGCCTGCAAAATAAGCCAAAGGTTGGCAGGAAAGAAAGTCGTCATGATCATGTCCGGTGGAAATTTGGACGTGAACCATTTAAAAAAAGCGATTAACGCCTGAAGAGAACTTCAGGTAATAAAACAGGAACCGAAAAGGAGTTTTTTGAATCCATGGCAGAAACTGAACTTCCCGCCCCCACCGATTTCATTCGCGACATCATAGACGAAGACCTCAAAGCGTGCAAGTATGGCGGACGTGTGGCGACACGCTTTCCGCCAGAACCCAACGGCTATATTCATATCGGACACGCCAAATCCGTATGCCTTAATTTCGGCCTGGCCAGGCAATACGGAGGGACATGCAACCTGCGCCTCGACGATACAGATCCGGCCGGCGAGTCCATGGAATATGTCGAGTCCATCATTCGTGATGTTCACTGGCTGGGCTTCGATTGGCAGGAGCGCCTTTTTTACGCATCTGATTATTTCGAAAAGCTCTACCAGTTCGCCGTGGAGCTTATCAAAAGGGGCGAGGCGTATGTCTGCGACCTGACTCCGACGCAGATCCGCGAGTACCGGGGATCTTTCACCGAGCCGGGCAGAGAAAGCCCTTACCGCAATCGCTCCGTGGAAGAGAATCTGAACCTCTTCGCTAGGATGCGCGCAGGCGAATTTGCTGACGGCAGTCATGTGCTGCGCGCCAAAATCGATATGGCCGCCCCCAATGTTGTCATGCGCGATCCTGTCATCTACCGTATTAAAAGGGAAACTCATTATCGCACGGGTGATAAATGGGTCATCTACCCTATGTATGACTTCGCCCATTGTCTGTCCGACGCGCTGGAGCGCATCACCCATTCCATCTGCACACTGGAGTTTGAAAACAACCGCCCTTTGTACGACTGGATCGTTGAGCGCCTGATTCCGGCCGACCGTCCCCGGCAGATCGAGTTCGCGCGCCTGAATGTCAGTTATACTGTGCTGAGCAAGCGCCGGTTGATTGAACTGGTGCAAGACGGGCATGTACAGGGATGGGATGATCCGCGTATGCCCACTGTTTCCGGTATGCGCCGGCGCGGCTATACATCAGAGGCGATCCGCGATTTTTGCCAGGCGATAGGTGTGGCCAAAAACGATAACCTGGTTGATGTCGCTCTGCTGGAGCATTGCGTCCGGGATGACCTGAACGATCGTGCCCCCCGGGCCATGTGTGTGCTGCGCCCGTTGAAGGTGGTGATTGAAAATTATCCGGAGGGCCAGAGTGAGGAATTTGATTTTGCCAATCACCCGCAGAAGCCGGAGATGGGAACCAGAAAAGTGATCTTTTCCCGCGAGCTGTATATCGAGCGAGACGACTTCATGCTCGACCCGCCGAAAAAATACAACCGCCTCGGTCCCGGCCGGGAAGTGCGCCTGCGCAATTCATACGTCATCAAGTTTCAAAGTATGGAAACAGACGATAAAACCGGTGAGGTGATTCAGATTAACTGCACCTACGATCCCACGACGAGAAACGCGCCGCCTGCTGACGGGCGCAAAGTGCAGGGGGTGATCCACTGGGTGTGCGCCGATCGGGCCCTGCCGGCCGAGGTGCGACTGTATGACCGCCTGTTTACGGTTGAGGATCCGGGCAGCATGGAAAACTTCCTTGATTATCTGAACCCGAATTCGCTGGAAGTGCTGACAGACTGCTATGTGGAGCCGGGCCTCGAAAATGTCGAGCCGGGAACTTCATTGCAGTTTGAAAGGCTGGGGTATTTCTGTGCCGACGAGAAGGACTCAAAAGACGGCAGATTGGTTTTCAATCGGGTTGTGTCCTTGAGGGACAGCTGGGCCAAAATATCCACCAAAGGGTGAAAACCGAGTGCGCCACCGCATTATTTTTAAGCGTGCGGGAAGAGGTTATCTCCGGCTCTAATCATATTTTTGCTGCCGGTTGAATGTTCAGAGTCGAATGCTCCCCGTTTTTATAGACGATAGTGTGTAACTGCCGGCGGTTGTCATCAAAAGAAAAAGAATACTCAAGCGTAAGCGTCTCACCAGGGTAACGTCTGCTTACCTCTTTCATTTTTTTATGAAACCTTCTGTAGGTTCCACGATTATTCCCTCCTCTGGGGCCCAGACGGAAATATTCACGATCCGTGATGCTTGTGTACACATGGTATATCTCACGGCAGTAGTCCATGATTTCGGGTGTGGAACCGCTGATTGTGACCAGTTTCCATGTTTTCATTTCACACTAAAACGAACATCTGCTCCGGTAGCCATCTGAAAAAAAATGGTTTCGGGGCGATTAATGGCGGAGCCGGATTTATTTTATTAACGCGGTGTCGTCTGGAGAGGAAATGGCTGGGGAACAAGGATTCGAACCTTGATTGACGGAGTCAGAGTCCGCTGTCCTACCGTTGAACGATTCCCCAGCTGAAGTTTCTTAAGGAACACGGTGGATGTAAGGTAAACCGTATTTACCGAAGACGGCGAGGAATATAATGCGGTTGTTGCCATATGTCAACCAAATTTCTTCACGGGCTGCCTGCAAAAGGCTCTGCGGCCTGAGCTTCCGGTGTCGTGTGGAAACTAACCGATGGCAATACGGCATGTATTGAAGCAACATGGACAGGAAAGGGGTTTGAAAAAACACAAAAAAAGGGAGGGGGAAAGTATGGCGATCTTCGAATATGGTCAATACAGTGATGTGTACGAACCACCTGACAATCTGGTGGATTTTTTTGAACAGAGCGTGGCCCGTTATGCGGACAACGAGTTCATTGGAGAAAAGGACGCCAAAGGTCAGTACCAATGGGTTACATACCGTGAGATCGCCCGGCGTATCGACAACTTAAGAGGCGGGTTTCACTCGGCAGGGGTGCGCGCCGGCGACACAGTCGGGATCATCGCCAACAACCGCAAGGAGTGGTTTATCGGTGAAATAGCTGCCCAGGGGCTGGGGGCGGCTTACGTGCCGATGTATGAGAAAGAGCTGGTCTCCATGTGGAAATACATCATCCGGGACGCGGAAGTAAAAGTCCTGTTGGTGTCCAAACCGGAGATTCTGGAGAAGGTCAAGGCCTTCGCCGACGAAATTCCGACTCTTCAAAAAATTTATCTCATTGACGGGGCGGGTGAAAACACGATGGCCGCACTCGAAGCGGTCGGTGCCAAAAACCCGGTGCCTTCGATCAAGCCGAAACCTTCAGACGTTGCTGTGCTTATATATACCTCAGGCACAACGGGCGAGCCAAAGGGGGTGTTGCTCTCACACGGCAACCTTGCGGAAAACGTGAAGGCGGGGCTGGCCTGGTTTCCCAACCTCACCGAACATAGCCGCTGCATCTCGATGCTGCCCTGGGCCCACTCCTTCGGCATCACGGCTGATTTACACGCATTTATGATGAGGGGCGCATCCATCGGCATCATGGAGTCTGTCGAAACACTCATTGACGATCTGCCCAAAGTGAGACCGACGTTTATGATTACCGTGCCCCGGGTTTTTAACCGGGTTTACAACGGAGTGTGGGCGAAAATGCAAGAAGAGGGTGGCCTCAAACTGAAGCTTTTTAAAGCGGCGCTGGCAGCGGCCAAAGCCAAGAGGGAAACAGGCAAGGCCGGCCTGAAGTTCAAAATTCTGGACAAGATTGTACTGTCCAAGATTCGCGAGCGCTTCGGCGGCAGGCTGGACAATGCGGTGACCGGCAGCGCTCCCATGAACGTGGAGATTGCCAAGTTCTTCATCGACGTGGGCATTCCTACTTATGATGCCTACGGTCTTAGCGAGACATCTCCGGCGATCACGATCAATTCACCTTTGATGGGGAACCGTCTGGGGTCCGTGGGCAAGCCGATCAACAAAACAAAGGTGGTGATCGACAGGTCACGCACCGGAGAAGACAGCGATGACGGCGAGATCATCTGTTTCGGCCCTCAATGCATGATCGGATACCATAAAAAACCTCAGCAGACCGCGGAAGTGATCGTGGAAAAAGACGGTATGCGCGGAGTCCGCACCGGTGATCGCGGCCGTCTGGATGAGGATGGCTTTTTGTACATCACCGGCCGCTTCAAAGAGGAATACAAACTGGCCAATGGCAAGTATGTCCATCCGGAAACGGTGGAGCTGGAAATGAAAGTCCTGCCCTGGATTTTGAACGCAGTGGTGGCGGGTGCCGGCCGCGAGTACAATGTAGGGCTGATCGTTCCCGACATGGCCCTGTTGAAGAGGTTGGCCGACGAGCTGAATCTGTCTGTTGACCCGAAAGACCTTTTCAATACAGCCAATCCCGCGGGACAGAAATTCAAGGAACTTCTCACCGCCGAAGTACAAAATCACCTGCGCAAGAGTATCGGCTCTTATGAAATCCCTCGGAAATTCGATTTCATCATGGAAGACTTCACGCTTGACAACGGAATGCTGACCCAGACCATGAAACTCAAGCGGCGCGTGGTCATGGAAAAATACGGGACGATGCTGGATAATTTGTATAAAGAATAAATTGATGAGAGCATGCCCTTGAGGAGCCGGTATCTTTCATAAATGCGGGCGCAGACACAATTGTCTGCGCCCGTTGTGATACAAGCGCCTCCCGCTTATGACATGAGTTTAAAGCTTTTAAAAATAACAAAACGTGTTAAAAAAACTTACGATCAATGTAAAATCAGATTATTCAAGTAATTTAAGTTGTTGAAGCAGAAGTAAATTCCGCCTGTGTCAGGGTGCAGTCTTGAATCTTCATATTTCACGAACAACGTCTATTCAGATCATACTGTAATTATTATAGCGACAACGCCTCACGTAAACGAGGAGCGATGGAACAAAATTTGGGTTACAATCCAGACGATTGTGGGCAAGTCTCGGCCTTTGTTTCACTGAATCCAGCTACGTTTAACTTTCTTTTTACGCGATTGCTTTTCTATAGGATTTTTGTTATTTTGCGCCCAACATGAGAATGTAAAGTGGCTGATACCAAAAAGGAGGTGAACGTTAAGTAATAGGAGTTTTTCATTGGTTAACGGCTGATGAAACGGGGGTTTTTCAAGGTATTATTTCAAGGTTTTTTCTAACTATCCAGTAATCGAGGTTTTACGTAATTCCTTACCCACTCAGAGATTCAAAAGTGTCGATAAAGTTCCGACAACATGACTTCTTGTTCAATCATCTGTATTCTGTGACACTCGATAAATTCGTCTGATAGTATTTCACTAACCAACGCGGCCTCGCCGCAATTAATGCGTACGGCAGTCTATCTATTTTAACTGATTTTCCAAAACGGGGAACGGGCTTGTGCTCCGGGGTGTCTTCATCTTGCTTTGAAAGCGGCAAAGGTATGCGTTGTTTTTCTCGTTTTTGTTACAAAAACTAAATATATCAAATTTTGTAAGAGAGGGTGGGAAGACACAGGCAATTAACAACCAAGAGAGCATTGCAACGAAGGGAGGCAAAGTTATGAGGAAAAAAGTCTTTTCAAAGCCGAGACATGTCCATGTGCAAAAAATCATCTTTTTCCTGATTGTTGTCGTAGTGATCATTACAGGATGCTCCAGTGGTTCCGATTCACCAGTGTTATTTAGGAAGTCAACCGTCGAAACGAATCGTGATGCTCAAGGGGTATGGTTTGTAACGGGCTCAAGCGAAGATAGCCTGTATGACGTGTTTGAGGCAGTGGGGTATGCCGTTGCTACTGATCGTCTGTGGCAGGCGGAAACGTTCAGGCGGACCGGCCGGGGAAAATTGGCCGAAATATTCGGACCATCACAACTTGACCAGGACATACTGGTGCGGACCATAGGTTATTCGGATCAGGAGTTGGAAAGTGGCTTTGCGTCTCTGGATGCGCAATCGCGGGAAGTGATTACTGGCTATGTAGCCGGGTTCAACAGAAGAATAAACGAAATTCGCGACGATACAACATTACTGCCTTTTGAATTTATCGTTATCGGTATGACCGCGGATGAGATTGAGGAATGGACGCCAAAAGATGTCCTCGCCTGGGCAGTCATAATGCTGAGAAATTTTGACCCCGAAGCACTGGAAATCGGTCAAATTGAAAATGCTGCCTTGTATCAGAACCTGTTGGGAATGTATGGCCCGGATGTGGGTACGCGCATGTTTGAAGATCTCCGTTGGGGCAACGATCCAGATGCTCTCACCTACATTCATAAACCAATTCGTGTTTTAGCAGCCGCTGCCACCGCTGCGCCGGCCGTCAGAAAAAAGACTCTGTTGATGGAAAATCCGGCTTCTTTTCCCGATCTGCGCCAGGCAGCGGAGGACATGGTCAATGCACGTACGAAAATTAAAGATAATCTGAAAAAAATAAACGCCCATGTGCAGATGGGCAGCTATGCCTGGGCGGTTAGCGGAAGTAAAACAGCCACGGGAAATCCCATGCTCTATTCCGGCCCTCAAATGGGGTTTTCTGTTCCCTCGATAATTGGTGAGGGCTCAATCAGGGCCGGGGGGCTAAATGTCTCCGGAATGCAAGTTGCGGGTGTTCCCGGGATCGTGATAGGACGCACACCCCATCACGCCTGGTCCATGCAGGTGGGGCATGCCCATACTGTTGATTATTACTTTGAAATCCCTGCTGCTGCGCAGCTTCACAGGACGGAAACTATTAAAGTGAAGGGAGCGGCCGACCACACTTTGAATGTTTTCAGGACTCCCCGGGGGCCGATCATCAACCAGACTCCGTTAATTTCCTGGAAGTATTCTCATTGGGGATATGAATTCAAGGTTGTTCGGGCCTTCCTGGACATCGCCCGGGCGACCAGTATGGATGAGTTTGGAGCCGGTATCGAGTTAATGCCGCTGTCGCAGCACTTTACCTATGTCGACAGAGATGGAAATATCGCCTACTGGATGTCCGGTCGTGACCCGGTCCGACCCTATGGTGAATG
The DNA here is from genome assembly GCA_964460865.1 of uncultured Smithella sp. Taxonomy (GTDB): domain Bacteria; phylum Desulfobacterota; class Syntrophia; order Syntrophales; family Smithellaceae; genus UBA8904. The sequence continues at coordinate 10,999 of CAYWRV010000052.1, forward strand.
GAGGCTGCCGCAGGGCGCAGCGGGCGCTCCTCTGGAATGGGATTCGGCAAACCTTATCCCCCGTTCAACGCATCGTAACGCCAGTAAAGGATTTTATTGCGGGTGGAACAACAAGTCAAGGTCTGACTATGTTAATTCATGGAACAATCTCGGATACTCATTCGGTGTATTTCACCGAGCTCACGTGGTTGATGAGTACCTGTCCCAAAATAATAATTTGACTTTTGACGATGTCAGAAAACTTGCCCTCAATATCGCCACGACTGATTCCCTGGGTGCGGGTGGAAATCCATGGAAATTTGTTGCTGCTTATTTCACTGACGCCGTGAACAATGCCCCCGATGCCCCCGTGCCGGCCCGTACGGATGCCCTCAATATGATGGCCTCCTGGGATGGGCACTTCGTGGAAGGTGGTGCTTCGTCTTGGGCCACGGGAGATAAACGTCCGGATGCCTGGGTGCTCATGGACGAATGGATCAAGGAAGTACTGAAGTTGACATTTGAGGAGCTTGACACACAGCCGTCGCAGGCAAGAAACGCCCGGGTGCTTTTTAATGTGTTTCTGCACGGGATCAGAGCAGGTGAAATCGGAAATTACTATAACTGGTTTCAGAACCTGGATCCCGCAGCACCCCAGACTCCTGAGGCCATTATCGTCAAGGCTCTGGACAATGTACTGGCAACACTGGGACCAAGGCCATGGGATCGGCCTCGCGGTGTTATCGAATATAATCATGCTATGTTGGGACCGGTCCATGAGATGCCCTTCTCTTCACGGTCCACCTATGCCCACGTCGTCGAATATGACAGTACCGGGCCAATTAAGATAAAGAGTATGTTTCCTCTTGGGGAATCGGGTGCCGTTTTAGAAGGACCAGTTTTCGACACCTATTTCTTCAGCATGACGCCAATATATGACGAGTTCATTTACCGGGATTTCCCGTTGTTTACGCCTTAAGTGGCAACCTCCGGAATAACAGGGTACCTCGCCCTTAAGGCGAGGCACCCTGTTAACTATAAGTAATTATTTAAAAAAACGAGATGATATCGAAATTCCATTTTCCTTGTGGATCAATTTTAAACACCCGTCTTGTGAATAATAAAAAATTCGCTCGAAATCTCCTCCTTTATCTTATTAAATTGTGATTTTTGACGATGGATTTTCGTCAAATTGTCAGTGATTTTTCGATAACTGCGTTTAACATATTAGATTGTAAAGAAACTTTACGATTGGCAAAGACCACTTTTCTTAAATAATTTAAGTGGTTGACACGTCAACGTATTTAGCTGCCATCGGGATGGAGTCGGGATTTTTTACATATTTCCAGATAGTCACCTTTTAGTTCTG
>CAYWRV010000053.1:0-12346 GCA_964460865.1 uncultured Smithella sp.
GAAGCTGATTTTATCCGGATTGAGCAAATAAGCCCGCAGGAGCGCATTTACCAGTCCGGAAGCCTGCGGGGTGATTTTTTTTGCAATCTTGACTGCTTCGTCCACAACGGCAAACGAGGGCAGGCGATCGCTGAATCTGAGCTGAAAAAGGCCGGTGCGCAGTATGTTTTTGACCCGGACGTCCATTCGGGAATAGTCACCGTGATACAGGCCGGCAATAATCCAGTCCAGATGCGCCTGCATTCTCAAGACGCCATAAACCAGATGGGTAAGAAGCCTGCCGTCGGCTGTTTCCGACAGGCCACCTCCAGACAGGCACTCGTCCAGCAGGTCACCCGCGAAAGCCTGCGTCTTTGAGACAGTGTTTAAAATATCTACAGCCAGGTGACGGATCGATTTTTTCATCTGCAATGTAAATTCCGTAAAAGTGATTTATCCTGAAAATCGTAAGGAGGATCCGAGATGGCGAGCCTTGATGTCCGGGACTTGCCGGTTTTCAACCTAAAACCCCGCCCGCCTCCAGCTTCCGGCCCCGCAAAAAATCGGCAACGGTCATTCTTTTTTTACCTGCGGGCTGAACATCCTTTATAATTATATATCCGTCCCGGGCCGCCACCGGCAGGCCGGCCGCCACCGGCGGGGCGATGGTTCCGGGTGGCTCCTGCGGCGGAACGGGCATCAGTTGCGCCGAAAATATTTTCATCTCCTGACCGTCGAGGCTGGTATAGGCGGCGGGAGACGGGCTCAGGCCACGGATGAGATTGAAAATGTCACGCGATCGGTCATGCCAGTTTATCCTGCCGGTTTCCCTGGTCAGACGAGGTGCAAAGGTGACCCCGGCAGGATCCTGTTTTTGCCTTTTTGCCTCTCCCAGGAGAATCCGGCCGATGGTTGTTTGCAATAGTTTAGCACCCATAATTGCCAGGCGGTCATGGAGCTGTCCGACGTTCTCCTCCTCTCCCAGCTTTGTTTCCTCCTGCAGAAGTATGTCGCCGGAGTCCATACCCTCATCCATCAGCATGATAGTCACGCCGGTTTTTTCCTCACCGCGGATAATGCTCCAGTTCAGTGGCGCGGCACCTCTGTATTTAGGCAACAAAGAGGGGTGGATGTTTATGCACCCCAGCTTGGGGAAATTAACAATCTCTCCCGGCAGTATCTGGCCGAAGGCAGCCACGACCACCATGTCCGGATTCAGCCGGTAAAACTCCTCCAGAAAAGTAGTGTCTCTGACTTTTGGCGGCTGTAAAACATCCAGGCCCAGCTTTTCGGCGAGTTTCTTGACCGGAGGGGCGCTTGGGCGGCGCCCGCGTCCTGACGGCCGGTCGGGCTGGGTGACAACAGCTATGATCTGATGATCGTTTTTGTACAAAAGCTCCAGGGCGGGGAGGGCAAATTCGGGCGTTCCCATGAAGATAATGCGGAGTTTGTTCATCAGCTTGTGTATTTCCTTTAGTATTTGGGCCATCTATAAGGAAATTTAAGGCAAGAGTCAAGCGGCTCCGGCTCCGGCGGTAATTGAGCAATTTCCTGTTGTCAATTTCGATTACGTGTTTTATAGTGTGCACGAAACATTATTTATTCATAATTCGCAGAAGCACTCAATGAAAGGAGATAAGGCATGAGAACGTACGCGGTAAAATATGTGGAACTAACCGAGCAGCATGCGGAGAAGATGGCCAAAAGGTGGGCGATGGATGTGCAAAACAACGCCAGGACAAAGACATATAAGGGGCTGGAAGAAGAAGCGATTATCAATCAGGGTATAAAATTTTACAATAATTTCAGCAGAATGTTCACCGAAGAAAAAGTCAGCGAAAACACCCTGAAATATTTCCGCACCTACGCCCAGGAGAGCTTTGCCATGGGCATCCCCATGGATGAAGCGGTATATGCACTTATACTTTTACGCAGACACATTTGGTTGTATGCAGAATTTCAGACGATTTTCAGCGCGGGAATCGACCAGCGGCAGGCGCTGGACACCTTAAGCCGCACCATTTTGCTCTTTGATTACGCCGCCTATGAGGTGACCAAAGAGTATCAGGAGCTGATTCAAAAAGAGAGAAACAACAAAAAATAATTTTGTTTTCCTGCGCAGCAGGCACTACAGAAAGGAGTACAAAATATGACAGATTCGATAAAACTGCTGGACGTACTGGAGGCCAATATCGAAGAAATTGCGGGACACTGGGCCGTCGATGTCAGGAAAAACAAAAGAACCGTTCATTACAGAGATATTCCTAATGAAAAACTGGTCGTTCAGGCGGTCAAATTCTACGGTCAGCTACGCAATATGTTGATTGCCCCCAACCGCTATGAAAAAACGCAGGAATTCTTCATGCACTATGCCAGGGTTTGCTATGAAAATGGCATTCCCCTGCATGAGGCGGTTTACGCGTTGAACATGATGCGCCGCCATATGTGGTTGTATGCCGAGTTTCAGGCGATCTTCATAAACGCCATCGAGCATCATCAGGCCATCGATTCCGTGATGCGCATCATGCTTTTAATTGATCATGCCGTTTTTGAAATCACTCAGTATTATCAGGACCGCCTCCGGCTGGAGAATTGCCGGGGGTGAACGATAAGTTCCACGTCCGTTTGAGGAGTGTTCCGGCAGCCGCTTCGGCTGCCGGGTCTGCCTTCCGCGATGGGTTTCCCGCCGCTTGTGGCGCGGATGACATTGTTTCAGAAAAACAAGCTCACCTGGGGGCTGATGACAAAGCAAGCCCTTCAAGTTTCCAATAATTCAATTCTCTGCAATTCATCTTTCGGTTTTGAGTACCGGATCGGCGGATGGCTACATGAAATTTTCCGGATCAACGTCGATGGTGATTTTGACGCTGCTGGTGGCGTGTTCTTCGGCAAGTTGTGCCGCGATCGTGTGCAGTACCTTGCTGTTTTGGCCTTTAATCAGCATCTGCATTCGATGTTCACCACGGATTTTCGCCAGCGGCGAATCGGCAGGACCGATGATTTCCCCGCCGTCCCCATAGCGCGGAGAGATTGCTTTGGCCTCCGCGCCCAGTTCCCCGGCCGTGACGGCCAACACATCGCGCTTTGCCGATGACAGACGCAGCATGATCATGCGGCTGAAGGGAGGGTAGGAAAGCACGCGGCGGTACTGGATTTCCTCTTCGTAAAAAGCTCTGTAATCGTGGTTGCGCGCGTGCCTGAGCGTGTAATGATCCGGATTGAAAGTCTGGATGATCACGCGTCCCGCTTTATCTCCCCGGCCGCCGCGTCCGGCCACCTGGGTGAGCATCTGGAACGTTTTTTCCGCCGCGCGGAAATCGGGCATATTGAGTGAAGTGTCCGCCGAGATGACTCCTACAAGCGTTATGTCGGGAAAGTCGTGCCCTTTGGTGATCATCTGCGTACCCACCAGGATGTCAATTTCTCTTTGTTCCATGCGGGCAAGGATTTTCTCCTGTGCCCCTTTTCGTGAAGTGGTGTCGGAATCCATCCTGCAGATCCGTGCCCCGGCGAAAAGCCCCAGAAGTTCCGCTTCCAGCTTCTGCGTGCCTGTGCCGAAATTGAGTATGCGGCTCCCCCGGCATTGAGGGCACAAGGGTATGGCCCTTTGGCTGTAGTCGCAGTAATGGCACTTGATCAGGTTTTCCGCCAGGTGGCTTTTCAGCGCCACGGCACAGTGGGGACAGTGAAAATTGTAGCCGCAGTCGGCGCAGACCAGAAAAGTATCGAACCCGCGTTTGTTAAGAAACAGCAGTACCTGTTGTCTGCGGGCCAGTGTTTCGGAAATGGCCGTGATGAGGCTTGTGGAAAGCACGGGGATTTTGCCTTTTTGCTCCTTTTGCGTCTTCATGTCCACGATGTCGATGGCCGGCAGAGGTTTTTCGTTTACCCGTCCGGAAAGGCGGCAGTAGGCGTATTTTTTTGTTTTAGCATTATAGAAGGTACGTACGCCCGGTGTGGCCGATCCCAGCACGCACACGGAGCCTGTGAATTTCGCCTTGACCACGGCCAGATCGCGGGCGTGATAACAAAGGCGTTCATCCTGTTTGTATGAGGAGTCATGCTCTTCATCCACGATGATCAGTTTGAGATTTTTAAGCGGAGAAAACAGTGCGGAGCGGGCGCCGATAACCAGATTTATCCGGCCGCGGCGCATCTGGCGCCACTGATCATAGCGGACGCTCTCCGTGATGGCACTGTGTACGACGGCGATTTTGTTCTCATCAAAGCGACCGCTGATTCTGGAGATCAGCTGCGGTGTAAGAGCAATTTCAGGAACCAGATAGATTGCCGTTCCTCCTGTTTGCAAGACGTGATCGATGGCTGAAAGATAAACTTCCGTCTTGCCGCTGCCGGTCACGCCGTGGAGTAAAACGGGCTGGAAAGAGCCGGTATCGGCATAACGGCAGATAAGGTCAAAGGCCCGTTTCTGTTCGTCATTTAGTTCAAAGTTTTTTTGCTGGACCTCAAGTGCGCTTGTGAGGTCCGGCCTGCGGATGAATTCCTCCTGAGTGGCTGTGACCAGTCCCTTCTCCAGCATCCGCCTTATGATATCTGCACTGACGCCGGACAAATTCATCAACTCCCGAAGCTCAAGCGGACCTTCGCTTTTAAGGCAATCGAAGACCGCCTGCTGACGGGGCGTGATCCTGGCGTTATCAACGGTATTTTCGTTGAGGCGGATGATTTTTTGCATGCGGACGGCCAGCTGCTTTTTGTCTTTTGCGCTGAAGGCGATGAACCCGGCCATCCGCATGCCGCGCACAATGGAAGCGGCGCTTTTCAGGCCGGATTGCCGGACGAGGTCATTTAAGGAAAGACCGTCGGGATGCTGCTTTAGTATTTCCAGCATTTTCTTTTGCGATTGCGTCGGGCACGCATCGGCCGGCATCGGCAGGGGCGTGATCCAGATAAAATCTTTCTTTTCCGCTCCCGAGGGGATCAGCTCACCCAGGGTTTTTCCGAGCGGATAGATGCAGTAATCGGCGATCCATTTGTAAAATTGAAGATCTTTTTCGTCAAAGAGAGGTTCCTCGTCGAGAATTTCAATTACCGGACGGACATCGTCAATCTCACACACGGCAGATAGTGAGACAATGAATCCGGTGCGTTTTCTGCTGCCGAACGGCACAAAAACTCTTTTGCCGACGGCTGCGTCCGGTGCGAGGTTTTCCGGAAGCTCGTAGGTAAAAAGCTTGTCAGCCGGGATATTGAGGGCGATGCTTGCAAACATGGCGGTTTACTACCACTTTTTTTATGAAAGATAAATGCTCGACGGTGAAAAGGGTAAAAAAAAGCCCCGGTACCGGGGCTTTTTCATGAGAGAAGGGGCTATTCGCCTTTGAGTTTTTCCAGCTTTTCCTGCTTGGTTTTACAGTCAATGCATTCAGTGGTGACCGGCCGTGCCATGAGTCGCTTTTCGCAAATCGGTCCGCCACAGGAATCGCAAACGCCGAATGTTCCTTCGTCAATCCTTTTGATGGCTTCCTGCATCTTAGCGATGAGTTTTCTTTCGCGGTCGCGAATTCTTAGTTCAAAATTACGCTCTGATTCCAGGGTGGCGCGGTCATTGGGATCAGGAAAATTTTCCTTGCCGCTGGTCATTTCCGAAACAGTTTTACCCGCCTCAACCAGCAGTTCATTGATTTTCTCCGTGAGCAGCTTGCGAAACGCCTCTAGTTTTTCCGGCTTCAAAGTCGTTTGCTTTTCCAATGTTACTACTCCTTCAATCGTAATACTGAGAAAAGTCCTTTTACCTAAAGCCGTCTTTTTTGTAAAGCAAAAAAATCAAAGCGAAATCTTTCGGCACTGCCTGGTACTCATTTTATCCGCTCTTGCGGAGCATCTTCATTCCCGCAAGCGGCAAGTATTTTTTCCACAATATTGGTCGTCGATTTTCCCGCCACTTCGGGGATAAGCCTGACATAGCCGCCCCACTGTTTGATTTCATTTCGGCCGACAACCTGATCCTCGGGCCAGTCGCCCCCCTTAATCAAAATGTCCGGCTTTAAATAACAGATAAGCTCCAAAGGAGTTGCCTCCGAAAAAATGGTTATAAAATCAATACATTCAAGCGCAGCCAGCACCTCGGCCCGCTCGGCTTCCGGAACCAGCGGCCTGGTACTTCCCTTGAGGGCGCGGACCGACGAGTCACTGTTTAGCGCCAATACCAGAACATCGGCGGTTTTACGTGCTTCCTTTAAATAGCGGACATGACCGACGTGTAAAATATCGAAGCAGCCGTTGGTAAAAGCGATTATTCTGCCTTTTTGGCGAAGCTCGTCAATTTTTTCTTTGAGGAGTTCCCTCTTCAGGATCTTTTCCATAACCTCCCTTTCTGCGTAAACAAGTTTGAAAAAGTGCTAGGGCACGCGCGCCAGCGTGATTGCCCCCACCATGGCCGCGCCCGCTTTTTTCAAGGTTTTGGCGCATTCATTCAGTGTCGCGCCTGTTGTGTAGACATCATCAACGATAAGGACGTTTTTCCCTTTGAGTTTTTCGGGCGAAAAAACGCAAAAAGCGCCCCGGATGTTGCTGCTTCTTGCTTTTTTATCCAGCCCGGTTTGGGAAAGGGTCTGTTTTTTTCTTTTTAAGATGGAAAAATCAAGTTCTACCTTATACTTTTTAGCCAAAGCTCGGGCGAAAATGAGCGACTGGTTGAAGCCACGTCGACGCAGGCGTCGGATGTGCAGGGGAACGGGCAGGATCAGGTCGAATGCGCCAATATCAAAGTCGTTAAATTCAAAACTCGCCAGCAGGCGGGCCAGAGCGGCGCCGATAGTGAGATTGCGTCCGTATTTAAATTTGTGGATTGCGTCAAGGATGATGCCTTCATAAGAACAGACGGCGCGGGCCTTATCGTAATCCGGCTGTTCTCTAAGGCAACGGCCACACAGATGGTCGACTGCCGGTGAGTCCGGATAAACAGCCCCGCAGACCGGACAGTGGCTCCGGTTCAGATAGCATATAAACGAGTGGCATTTTACGCAAAATACTTCGTCCCCGCCGGGCAGCAGCTCCGCGCAGGCGATGCAAAGAGGCGGAAAAAGCGCATCCGATATTTCAGAAAAAAAGCCGCCGGCAATCAATTCATCTCCTTAGTCAGCTTTTTTATTTGCGTTTCTTTATCGTCAATCTCCATGCGCGGTGCTTCCCAGAGATCCTCCAGGCCATAGAAGGAACGTGCCTCTTCCTGGAAAACCGAGATGATCACATCATCGTAATCCAGCAAAACCCACTGGGCGTTGGCCTCACCTTCCACTCCCAGGGGCAGGATACTCTCCTTTTTCAAATATTCCTGAACCGCCCCGGCGATTGCCTGTACCTGCCGGTCGGTATCGCCTGAACAAATCAGCATATAGTCTGCAAAAGATGATATCTCTTTCACGTTCAGTGCGACAATTCTTTTCGCTTTTTTCTGCAGGACTGCATTGATGCACAATAAAAGCCTCCGTGCCGACTCATTTTTGGTAATTGCCAAGCTTCCTCCTCTGGTCCTGATTTTTGAGTCACTACATTTCCATTCTCTATCTCATAAACGGAAAAACTTGACAATATACCATTGCACAATGGTTTCGCGGCGGCATAAAAGGAGGTCTCATCGGTGCCGGAATTTTATAACGAAAAAAGACACCATCAAAGCTTTGACAGGGGGCCGCCTGATATGGTTTACTTTCACGCTCCTATGCAGGGGCGCACAGTATTAAAATTATTGTGGCCAGCCCCCCGCTCATGAGTTTATTTTTTTACCCGATTACTCCCGGCCGTGACGGCTTTCGGGGAAGGCAAACAGAAAAAAAGAACGAATAAAAAATTCATCATGATTACGCTACGCTTTGATCCGCTGCAGATATTCAAAGAAAGTAAAACACCTGTCGGGCTCCACGCACGCGCGAACTGGCTTGGCCAGGCCGACAGCGGCTCCTGGCAAAATGATCGGAGTCAGACCGTCGCTTCACTTATAGATAGCCTGGCACCTGACGGTCCATGGCGGCAATCATTTATGGAAACAATAAGGCTTTTGCACTCTTTGTGGCTTGCGGCTCCTGATAAAGCCGTAAGTGCCGGGCAGCCTCTGGATTGGCTTATGCAAAATGTACTTACTCATCACCTTCCGGAGGCACTCGATGAAGAGCTGCCACCGGATGCTTTTCGCCTGTTGCCTTTTGTCAAGACAAACGATCCGTTAACGCTGGTTTGCGCGACACTTTTTCTGGCTTCAGTATATGGAAGGGTAGGTGAGGAAGTTGTTTTGGATCATTATCAATTGATCGCAAGATGGCTCGATGACCATGAGGATGAAGAGCCCGAAGATTTCGCTGCGGACAAGAGCAATATTTTGCGTGCCCTTTGTGTTCATCCGGTTTATGCGGGCGAAGCGGCGTCCATCAAATTGGTGGCCTGGCTGGCCCAGAGCCAGAAAGAATCAGGACTCTGGCCGAAGCCGATACCATTTTTCGTGACTCTGAATACCCTTTCCCGCCTCAATTCCGAAACTGCGCATCGCCTGTGGCTTCGGGCAGTCCCGCTTCTGGAAACAACTCAGAGAAAGGACGGCACATGGGGTTTACACGACCATGAGTGGAATACTTTTTTGGTGGTCGAGGCATTGAAAAACAAAAAATGCCTCTGACCGGGCATACGGAGGTGGACGGATGAAAGTCGAGTTTTTCTGCCGCAACAGGTGAACAACCTGCCGGAAGGCAAGGGAGTTTCTCTTGCAAAATAAAGTGCAGTTGATGGAAAGGGATTTTTTCAAAGATACTTTTGGTCGCGATGAAATTGCCTGCCTTCTCAAAGGGAGTACCGCCGCGGAAATGTTCAGCTTTAAATCACCCTCTTTCAAGAAGCTGGGCATGAAGCCGGAATCTCTGGGTGAGGATGAGCTGATTGACATGATGGCCGGTGAGCCGCGGCTCATCCGCCGCCCTGTCGTAAAAATCGGCACGAGGGTTTATTTTGGCGCAGATGTAAAAACGCTTGCGGCGATATTGAAAAAATAGTTTTTTGACAATCGTTTTGAAAGGGAGGCGGGGATGGAAGAAAAAATCATCTGCTTTTGCTATGGATTGTCGCCAGGCGACATTGAAAAAGGCAAAGAATCGTTCGGACGGATGCATCCGGGAGTTTCCCGACCGGAGGTGGTATCCCTTACCGGGGCGATGATGGATTTACCGGTGGGGGAGGTTTTGGGCCAGACCCTTTTCGGCACGGATTCAAAAGCAGACAAGGACAGTACGGCTCCGCAGGCCCGATTGTCTTCGGATGATAAAATATACAGGACAGTGATTGTGCATACGACCGGGCGCGAGCAGGTCTTTCAGGTGATGAGAAGCTTCAAGGCGGTGCTGCCGGAGCCTCAGGACATTGTGTTTGCGGTGGCTACTCCAACCGCACTGGGGTGGCTGTTTAAAGATTACATTGTGCATCTGGCGCAAGAACATGAAGAGATGAAAAACCACCGAGCCGGCAGTTCCGATAAGCAAAAAACTTAAGTTGTGCATCGGCGGGTACGATCGCTACCGGAGGCTGTTATGCATATAGAAATAGAGCGCAAATTTCTGGTGACGGGAAATGAGTGGCGGGATACTCCCGGAGTCAGCATCCGCCAGGGCTATTTGAACCGTGAGCCCGAAAGAACGGTGCGCATCCGCCTGGCAGGTGGGGAAGCTTTTTTGACGATCAAGGGCCCATCTTCCGGTGCGGCACGCCGTGAATTTGAATACGCAATTCCTGTATCTCACGCCCAGGAGCTTCTGAAAATGTGTGACGGCCGGCTCATCGAAAAGATGCGCCACAGGGTCGGCGTAAGCGGCCTTGTGTGGGAAGTGGACGAGTTTCTGGGCGATAACCTGGGTCTGGTCATCGCAGAAATTGAACTTCAACATGAAAACCAGGCCTTTGTCCGTCCGGCGTGGCTGGGGCGGGAGATCACCCATGACCCGCGCTACGCCAACGCGAATCTGTGTGTGCATCCTTTCACGAGCTGGGAACAAAGCCGGCAAGTATAAAAAATCATGCAAGGCCGGGGCGGGAAAAAAGGATAAAAGATGAAGCATGAACTTGCGGCGATTGCACTTTTGCCGGTGTTATTTGTCGAGGCCGTTATTGTCCGGCGGCGGACGCCCCGTCTGCCCGAGCCACAGGGCGAGCGTCGCGGCGTACATGGTGCGGGTGAGTCCTTGCGCCTCTTCATTGTGGGCGATTCCGCGGCCGCGGGTGTGGGGGTGGCCACGCAAAGTGAGGCTCTTTGCGGTCGGCTTGTGGCGCACCTTGCCGGAGAGTTCCGCGTTGACTGGCGGCTCGAGGCGAAAACCGGACACAGGGCGGAGGATGTGCATCTGATACTTAAGGAACAGGACACGGAGAGATTCGATGTCGCGATAACTTCCATCGGAGTCAACGACGTGACCCATATGACCGGCCTGGGCAGGTGGGTGGATAGTCAAAAAGCCATTGTGGAACTTTTATCGACGAAATTCCTGGTCCGTCATATTTTGCTGACGGGACTGCCTCCCATGCATATGTTTCCCTCCCTGCCGCAGCCGCTCAGGTGGTATCTGGGCGCAAGGGCCTTTAGCTTCAATAAAGAACTGAAGCTATTTGCAAACAGATATGAGGGGTGTGAGTTTGTCTCGATTTATTACCCGCTGGAGCCGGCCTTCATGGCGACGGACGGTTTTCACCCCGGAGCCCCGGCTTACGACCTGTGGGCGGGGCATGTCGCCGGTGTGATCCGCCGCCTGTTTTATAAAAAATAAAAGACCCGGATCAGGCGTCCGCCTGTTTGCGCTTAAGTCGCCCGCGTGCGTCGAGGCAGCTTTCCTTCATTTTCTTCCACAGCTTAATGCCCATGCGCCGGTGTTCTTTTAAAATCTGTTTGAGCATTGAAGGCTCGGTGTTGGGATTGATGGTTATCGCCCTGAGGACGACAACCCTGCGGGGAGAGTAGCGGGTCGATTCGATTCTGGTGCGGGAAACAAAAGACATATCATGGTCGCGGATGGTCTTGTGCAGCTCGATGTTGAGTTCGTTGATGATGTTGTTGATAGCGGTAATGCGTTCCGTGTTTTTGCGGGGGCTCTTCATCAGGTGGTCGAGTTCTGATTTGAGTTCTTCCGGAACGAAGCGGTAGATAATGATGAACAGTTCCGGGTGATTCATCAATTCAAAAAGCGGGTCCTGCTCGACCAGCCGGACAAAGGTATTTTGCAGATTGCGCGCGTGTTCGAACAAAAGCCTGTAGCCGGTTTTTCCGAATATTTTTATGGATGCCCATGGTTTGAGGCAGGAAAACGGGCGGGAGCCCTCGATGGTGAATCTTCCCTGGTCCACCGACCCTTTACGGATGATGTAGTCGGAGGTGTGGTAAAGAAAGCGCGAATCACAGACATTTTTAAACACGCAGATGCCCATGCTGTTCGGGGCGTAAAGCAGTTTATGGCCGTCGATGGTCACCGAATCCGCCTTTTCGATGCCCCGCATCATGTCTCGCGCTCCCTCCATAAGCAGTGCGCCCCCGCCCCAGGCCGCGTCCACATGGAAGTGCGCGCCGATTTCTCCTGCAACTTCCGCCAGTGCATTCAGATCGTCGATGTTACCTGTTTCCGTAGTGCCGGCAATGCCGACCACCGCGATGAATTTCGTCGGCTTTCCGATTGCCCGGTCTTCCCGGCGAATGCCTTCGATAAGTGAACGAAGCCTCGCCACATCGATTTTGTTGATGCAGGGTTTAACGGGAACGCGGATGACGGCCTGATCGCCGATGCCGAGGATGCTGCCCGCCTTGCAGATGGAATAATGCCCGCGGCGGGAGACAAAAATAAGCGCCTGCCGGTAGCCGTAATGCTCAAGGGCGCGGACGAGCCCCTCGGAGCGGATGCCTTTAAATCCCCTGCTGTCGGGTGGAAAAGCTCTGGCCATGGCCATGGTCAGGGCGGTCACATTGGCAATGGTGCCATCGGAGGTGATATTTCCCATGGCGATTTTAGGGTTTTGAATCTGTTTTTTATAAAAATCCGCCTCGCCGCGGTAAATGAGCTGGTGAATCCAGCAAAGAAATTCTCTCTCCACAAAAGATGAGGCCTTGGCACTTTCAATTTTTACCTGATTCTGATTTAGGCTTACAGCAATCATCTCCAGGAGAATCATGAAATAAGGCACAGCGCTGGTCATGTGACCTATGTAGTAGGGATTGGCGACCTTCACGGAATGCCTGATGATGTTGTGCTTGATTTCAGCAAGGATATCTTTTATCAGGTGAGGCTCCGTGGGCATTTCCGTGGTGCTGAATATTTCTGCCAGCTTTTCCATCGAAATGGAAGAGTGGATGCCGCCCCGCTCTTTAAAAAAATCGTGTATCAGGTCG
>CAYWRV010000054.1:0-12273 GCA_964460865.1 uncultured Smithella sp.
CGGTTTGAATACCGAAATGATGAATGCTTCCCCTTCCCGAAAACGAGGGGGCCTGGTCATAGAAGTGGATGCGGCCTGTTCCGACACGCATAAACACGTTTCTGGCGCCGGCCATATTTTCGTCGAGAATTATTTCCCCTCCAAAAACCTTTTTGTAAAACTCGAGGCTTTTTTCAATATCCGATGCAAACAAATGCACATGATGGACGTGATGCATAGCTACCACCCTTTCTTTTCATTTTTCCGTACAATCAATATAGCGTTCGCTTCAAAGATGAGCCACGCTCATGAACTTGTTTTAATAGCACTTAGGAAAAGAATACAAAAGTGGATAAATTAGCGCCGTCTTTCCCGAACATGATATTTTCAGGAATGAAATTTTATTGACAGGCACAGACGACATACCTATAGTCGGAAAACAGTGAAAAAAATAAACATAAGTGATTCAGCAAAGGAGCTCTATTGAAATGAAAATAGTGCTGATGTCCATGCCGGACGCGGTGCCGATCATCATGCACGAAAGCGCGTTTCACCTGCCTAATTGCGGTATTGCCAGTCTGGCCGCGAATATCGACGAAGGACACGAAATCTATATTGCCGATCTGATACGGAAACGCAGACGATTGGAAAGCTTTTTGAAAAAGACACTGCTGGGGATACGCCCCCGGCTTGTGGGGCTTTCCGCAATGGCCTGGCAATATGAAACCTGCATTGCGATTATCCGTTATATCAAAGAGCTCCTGCCGGAGGCGAAAATCGTGATCGGCGGGTACCATGCCACACTGATGCATGAGGAGATTGCCGCCTCACCCGAGGCTCAAATGATAGATTTTATCATTCGCGGCGAAGGAGAAGAACCCCTCCGGCGCCTGGTCAGTGCTCTGGACGGTAAAGACGACCCGGAAGAAATACCGTCGCTTTCTTTTAAAAAAGGAACTGAATTCATCCACAATCCCATAGGAGAACTTACGGACCTGTCGAAACTTAAAATACCCGTGCGGGATAAACGACGCCTGACTTCAGGCTATCATGTAGTCACGTCAAAAATAGAGGTAATGGAAACATCGCGCGGCTGCACCAGGAGTTGTTCGTTTTGCAGCATGCGCAATATGTATGGCCGTAGTTTTCGCACCTTTCCCATTGAAAGGATCCTCGCCGACATTGATGATATCTATTACCGGCGAAAAACCCGCATGATTTTTATCACCGACGATAATTTCGTGCTCGACCCGGGGCGGGTGATCCGTATCTGCGATGCAATTATAGCACGCAACTATCGGGGATTGAGGCTGAATATCCAGGCCGACTCGGTCACGATCGCCCGTAACGAGGAAATGGTCAGAAAAATGTCCCTGGCCGGAATGCAAACCATATTTCTGGGTATTGAAAGTGCCTCCAAAAAAAACCTGGCGGCTTCGCTCAAGGGGAACATTATCGAGGAATCACGAAGGGCGGTTAATTTGTGCCATAAATACGGTATCATGGTTATTGCCGGTTTGATCTTCGGTTTTCCCGACGACGATGAAGAGGATATCATCGCAAACTATGAGTTTCTCAAGTCTCTGGATGTGGACGTGCCTTACTGTCAGTTTCTCACCCCTTATCCCAGGACGCTTATCCGCAGCCAGTTGCTCCAGGAAGGAATGGTAGCCAATCCCGATGATTACAAATGGTACAACGGCGCATGGGCAAATGTCAGAACCAGACATCTTGATGCCGCCACGCTGCAGTTCATGGTATGGCTGTACCGCCGCGGGATATTCGGGTGGTGGGAGCCTTCTTCCCTTGTAAAAAAAGAAAAAGGTGCCTGGCTGAAGATCTGGACACATTTCATGCGGCCGCTGATGAAATTGATTATAGGAAAAAGGCAGGAAAGGCTGGGGCCTGCAGAGTGCTACAGACTTGAGATTGAAGCTCTGGCCGCGATGAATCGTTTTCGCGGCATTACGGATACAGATACTCCAGGGCCTCCCGCATTTGTCACCGGCGGTCAATCGTGAACATTGCAGAAGATTGTTTTACAAAATTTCTCTGAAGTTTTGAGGCTTTCCCGGGCAGATGCGAATTTGGATGAAGTCACGGATTGACAAAAAATAACATCGCTGGTAGTGGACTTTTATATCGGGGTGGCGGGGAGAATTCCCGTCTGAGAAGATACCCGTTGAACCTGATCCGGATAATGCCGGCGGAGGGAAAATATAGATTGCATAAAAAACCCTTTCTCCGCCGTGGTGAAAGGGTTTTTATTTGCCGGAAAAAACCTTTAAGGATGAGACCATGAAGATCAACGCTCAAGACATTTACAATTCACTCGAAAATGTTAGGAAGTCGGGTCCGCTGATCCACAATATCACCAATTACGTTGCCATGAATAATTCGGCAAATGCGCTTCTGGCCATCGGAGCCTCACCTGTGATGGCGCACGCGTCGGAGGAAGTCAAAGACATGGCGACAATGGCGCAGGCACTGGTCATAAATATCGGCACGCTCAGTCCCGTGTGGGTGCAGGCTATGTTCGAGGCCTTTGGCGCCGCCCTGAAAAAAGGTGTACCGGTGATTATCGATCCGGTAGGAGCAGGGGCCACTCCCTATCGGACCAGGACCGTGCGTGAACTTCTGGAAACAGGTCGCCCGGCGATACTTAGAGGTAATGCCTCTGAGATCATGTCCCTTGCAGATGACGACATGAAAACGAAAGGGGTGGATAGCACTTTATCCTCCGACGAGGCGCTTAAGAGCGCCCGGCTGGTAAGCGACAAGTACCAATGTGTAGTGGTTGTAAGCGGGGCGGTGGATTATGTTGTACGGGGCGACAATGTCGCCAAAGTACAAAACGGCCATCCCATGATGACACGTGTCACGGGGCTGGGCTGCACGGCCAGCGCTCTTTGCGGAGCTTTTGTCGCCGTCGGGAATGATAACTTCTCGGCCGCCGTACAGGCGATGGCGGTGATGGGAATTGCCGGAGAGCTCGCCGGGGAAAAATCCACCGGCCCCGGAAGCCTGCAGATGCACTTTCTGGATGCTTTGTATAATCTGTCTGCCGGGGACATACATGAAAAACTTAAAATAGAGGTTTAATCATGCGAGGTGTTTATCTGGTCACCGACCGCAAGCTCTGCCTCGGTCGCCCTTTAGAAGAAGTTATACTGCAGGCCCTGCAAGGCGGGGCGGCCTACGTTCAGCTAAGGGAAAAAGAAATAAGCACACGCGAATTTATCGATGAGGCCATAACGATTAAAAAAATGCTCAACTCCTATCAGGTTCCTCTCATTATCAACGACCGGATCGATGTGGCACTGGCAAGCTGCGCTGATGGCGTTCACCTGGGTCAGGAAGATATGCCCTACGAGATCGCGCGCCGTCTGCTTGGCCCGAAGGCGATCATCGGGCTTTCCGTGGAAACCTGGCCGGATGTCGAGGAGGCGCAAAGCCTGGATCTTGCCTATATAGGTGTCAGCCCGATTTTTGCCACCCCCACCAAAACGGATACGAAAGAGCCCTGGGGGTTGGACGGGTTGAAGAGGATCAGCTCATATTGCCGCCACCCGCTGGTGGCCATAGGAGGAATTAATGATCAGAATGCCGAAAGTGTGGTTGCCGCAGGGGCCGGGTGCCTGGCGGTCGTGTCTGCAATCTGTTCTTCCGACGACCCGCGGGCCGCAACGGAGAGGATAAAAGAAGTGATAGACAGGCACACCATCTGACCGGTGGCAGGAATCGCGCATTCATTCAGGATGGTTGTCGTAGGAAAGTCAGGTTTTGCTTTTCGGTTCCCCGGATTCGGCGACTCTTTCCCGAAGGATGACCAATGAACGGGCTGCGGCTGCTTTGACCTTGTCAGGATAGGTGCGCAGTTTCAGGAATGATTTCACTTCGGCGATTTCGGCAAGCGCGCCGATGGCCTCGGGATTTCCGATGGCTCCCAGCGCGACACAGATCTTTTCTTCAAGGACCGCTCTTGCGGCTGAGGCCAAAAGCGGTCTTTCCCTGAGCAGGTCAATCAAAACAGGCACCGCTTCGACACTTTTGGACTGGCCCAGTACTTCAACAATAGCGGATTTGAATTCATCGTCGGCATGAGGCAAAGCTTCCAGCAGAATTTTACCCCGATAGCTTCCCCCGATTCTGTGAATACTCTTTAGCGCTTCCTGGCGCAGCTTCTGATTGTTGCTGGAAAGTAGAGGGGCGATACTTTCGGCGCTTTGTTCATCTCCGATCCGCCCCAGCAGGTAGGCAAGGTTGCGCAGATAAAACCACGGAGCGTCTCTTGTGACGAGTGCGTTGATCAGGGGAAGCGCCTCTTCTCTTGCGTAAGTGATAAGGTGCATGGCGCTGACGCGATCATCGCTTTGGGTGCTGGTGCGCAGTTTATCCAGCAGGTACACAACAGCATCCCTCCCCAGAGAGGCGAAAACACGTCCCGCCTCGTCCTGTTTGTCCGGGTCTTCCGGGTCAATTTCGGCTTGTAAAATCGCGATATTTTCAGGTGTGATCAGTTGCCTGATGCCCTCCAGCGCGCTGTTTTTCGCCTCGGGCGGTTTCTCGCCGCCGGCCGATATAATTGCCTGCAAAGTATGAAGATACACCAGAGCATCTGTAAATAATTTAAGCCCGATAAGCCTTTGGATTTCATCTTTTAAAATACGGCAGATCCTTTTATAGTCGGGCGAATAAATATTTTCATTTTTGAGCCAGGCAATCAGACGGCGGGATAGCTTTTCAACTGTTTCCTGTTTTTGCCCGTCGGGTAGATTCTCGATAATATCGGCCAGAGACCGCGCTGCACTGAGACGCACTTCGCTTTTTTCACTGGTGAGGTTGGCGGCCAGGCGCTCCAGGAGATCTTCCATTGCCTCCTGCTCCTTGTGCGCGATGAGCTGAGTTATGATTTCCGGCAGCGCCGACATCAACCCTTCGTCAAGGAGCATTTTTTCACTCTGAAGGTGCAGGCTGAATTTCTCTGCCACTTCCATGAGTTTGGTTTTTTTTGTATTGCCGCCGCCGGGTCCTTCGCCTGAATCACCCTCATCGCCGGCAGAGCCCATGGGCTGTCCCGTCATAAGAAACTGCATAAGAAAACCGCCCAGCAGATGGGCCATATTTTTTGCGGTGAGGTACTCAGCTATTTCCGGCATCGCTTCAGCAAGCACGCTTCCAACGTGCTGTGCCAGCGAGCTTACTTGTTCATTGCTCAATCCGCCTGCGGTTCTGTCCAGTAGAGAAAGCATATTGGCAAGGCTTTCAGTGAGCTCCAGCTCTGATAATCTCCGTTTTTGAGCCATGATACGTGACATGGTCGTATCAAACGCGCGCATAAGGGTTTCGGGATTGCGGGTCATATCCTCAAATTGTTCCGAAGAAGGATCCATCTGCGGCAATGCCTGCATAATGAAACGGACAACCTGTTCATCAGTAATATCAAAGGTGGCTGCAAGTTTATGGTCTTTGCTCACGGCAACATAAACTTTTTCATCCAATGCTATATGCGTGATGCTGTGTTTGGCCATCAGCTGTGCCAGGCCGCCTTCGTTTTTGACACTTTCGGGCTTACGTGAAAAGCAATCGAGAAAATCAGCCAACTCTTCCCGCGAGATGCCCCGTTCAAACGATATGCTTTTCAAGCCAAAGACGATAAGTAAATTGAGCATCGACAGGACATGAGACTTCTCGTGGTCGGCCTGCCTGAGCGGCCTGTCATCGATCAGAAGGGCTTTTTCAGACTCGGCAAACACGAGGCGTTCTTCTTCAGCGAGAAAATCAATCAACGATTGGTGCAATTTATTCAGTGAGTTAACAACCGAGTCGCTGGCCGGTGGGTAAAGACGAACATTTTTAACCGCGGCGTTGAGAAGAGTTATAACATTTAACGCTTTCAGAGTCTGATTTGTATTATCATCCATTCCACTCACCATGATGTCGAATCATGCTCATGGTCTTAATATCCAACCGTCTGAACTGTACTGAAAAACCAATAGTTCAACTTTAAGTAAACCCGCCTATCCTGTCAAGTTTATTCTTACAAAGTATGACATGACAACAATGGTTTTCAATTGACTTAACATATCGTTTCTGTTAGGAACTATCTCAAGTATTTAGAGAATCTTCCTGCAAAAAAGGAGACCCATGGCGACGCTTCGCGACTTGAAAAAAATCCATAAAAGGGTTTTGGTTGTTGACGATGATGAACCAATACGGGATGTGCTGTGCCAGTATATGCAAGCCATCGGGTTGGATGCGGTTTGTGCCGCCAGCGGCGAAGAAGGGCTCAAGGCGTTTACCAAAGGTCATTTCGATATCGTCATCTCGGATATCAAAATGGCTCAAATGGACGGGCTTACACTGCTCAATGAAATAAAGCAGATTGATCCTGACGTTCTTTTTATTGTCATTACCGGCTATCCCTCCATTGAAACCGTTCTGGAAGCAATGAAGCAAGGTGCCGTTGATTATCTGGTGAAGCCGTTTCAGTTCGAAGAAATCAAGATCAAGATTGAAAGAGCGCTTGTCGAAAAAGACATGAACAGCCAGCTCAAAAGCAACCGCGGGATGATCTGGTCTTTGATTATTTCCATTCCAATCTGGCTGATTCTGGGAATTATCCTGACAAAAATCTTGATGAGATGAAAATTTTAAAAGGCGGCTTCTGGCCGCCTTTTAATTGTCTGCCGGTCTCAATCAATATCTTCAGTGCCGAAGGGGCAGATGTGTCAGGAGAAGATGACCC
The DNA here is from genome assembly GCA_964460865.1 of uncultured Smithella sp. Lineage (GTDB taxonomy): Bacteria > Desulfobacterota > Syntrophia > Syntrophales > Smithellaceae > UBA8904. The sequence goes on from CAYWRV010000054.1 coordinate 6,728, forward strand.
CCTTAAGATAGTGTCCCGCCGGCGGATACGTCATACCACGCGGGATTGGATTTATTTATCCCCGGTCATCACCGGGATGTTATAGCCTTGATTATTATTTCTACCTCGGTATCTGCAGCTTATCCATCAGGTCATAAAGAGTCGGGCGGCTGACACCCAGTTCAACCGCTGCCTTGGTGAGATTATTCTCATTTCTGGCAATAGCCTTAATGATCAGCTTCTTTTCCAGTTCTTCACGAGCGTCTTTAAGAGTTACACGCTCTGATTCTATATCCAGAAATTCCATTTCGAGGTCTTTCAGAGAGATTTTTTTGTCATCCGACATAATGACCGCCCGTTTGATACGGTTTTCCAGCTCGCGGACATTACCGGGCCAGGCGTAGCCTTGAATTGCATCGATGGCTTTCCCGCTGAAGCTTTTTATTTTTTTCCGGTTTTCCTGAGAGTAGCGCTCCAGAAAAGTTTTGGCCAGCAGAATAATGTCGGCTTCCCTCTCCCGCAGGGGAGGGAGGTTGATTCTTATGACATTGAGGCGGTAGTACAGGTCTTCCCGGAATGTGCCGGCTTTAATGGCCTCTTCCAGGTTCCTGTTGGTTGCGGCAAGAATTCTGGTGTCCACCTCGATTTGCTGTCTTCCCCCTATCCGTTCGATAGTTTTTTCCTGCAGGAAACGAAGCAGTTTTACCTGGAGGAGGGAGGGAAGTTCGCCTATTTCGTCAAGGAAGAGTGTCCCGCCTTCGGCCATTTCAAAGCGCCCTTTGCGCTGGGTGTGTGCTCCGGTGAAAGTCCCTTTTTCATGGCCGAACAGCTCGCTTTCAATCAGGTTTTCCGGGATGGCGCTGCAATTGATCGGTATAAACGGACCGTCTTTGCGCAGCCCCTGCCGGTGAATGGCGCGAGCCACCAGCTCTTTGCCAGTGCCGGACTCGCCGATGATTAAGACAGGCGCGTCTGTTGTCGAGATCTTACGTATCATGGAGAAAAGATCCTGCATCACCTGTGACGTGCCGGTCATAAATTCAAAGGTATCACCGCTTAAGCGCTGTTTGAGTTCAAACTGTTCTTTTTCGAGGCGGGCGATATGAAAAGCTCTTCCCAAGACGATTTTCAACTCATCGAGTTCAATGGGCTTATAGAAGAAGTCGTAGGCTCCTTTATCAATGGCATGCAGCGCATGCTCTTTTTCGCCTCGCCCGGTGATGATGATAACTTTAGTGCTACTGTATTTGTCCAGGATTTGATTGAGGATGGCAAAGCCCTCCTCCACGCCGGCCGGGTTCGGGGGGAGCCCCAGATCAAGGGTGACCACATCAGGTTTTTTTGCCAGCATGACGCTCATCGCGCTTTGTCTGTCCTCGGCCAGATGCACTTCATAATCAGTGGCAAGCGCCCATTTCATTTGAGTGCGCAGATCTTCGTCATCGTCAACGATTAAAAGCTTTTCTTTCTGCAAATTACAGCCCTTGTATCATGTTAGTCACGGATGCGCGCAGCGGCAGACGGATGGTGAATACGGACCCTTTGCCCTCTTCGCTTTCCACCTCAAGCCGGCCGCCGTGGGCCTCCACGATTGTTTTGCAGTGATAAAGACCGATGCCCATCCCCTGTTTTTTTGTCGTCTGAAAAGGACGGAAAAGATTGTGTTTTATAAAATCTTCGGAAATTCCGCAGCCGGTGTCAGAAACTGTGATTTCCGCCCAACCTTCTTTGATGCTGGTGGCCAATGCAATTTGTCCTTCGGTACCTGTTGCATCGTACGCATTCATCAGGAGATTTTCAAGGACTTTATACATCTGCTCCCGGTCTATGAATAATGATGGCATATCCGGGGCAAGCCTGGTGGTTAGAGTAATTGGCCCATATCCTTTTAAATCGTCAATGGCTGATAAGACAAGTTCATTGACATTTTCCTTGCGGAAGGAAAGTTTTATCTTCTGGCTCAAAAGCGAAAGCCTGCCGCTCATTTTGTTGATTTTGGCTACGCTTTGAGAAATGGTCTTGAGCGCGTCCGCCTGAAAATCGGGGTTGTTTATGTGGTGAGGCAGATTTTGCGTGACCAGAGACAATTTTGACGCCAGATTTTTTAAATCATGCATGAAGAAAGCGGACATTGTCTGAAATGCCTCCAGTTCCTTGGCCTGCCGTAAGTGTTCGGCGAACCTCAGACTCAACACAACAGCAGCAGCCTGGTCGGAAATTGTTTTGACAAGTTCCGACTCTTCAAAAGTCAGCCCCTCGTAGAAAACTTTTTCGCTCAGTGTCATAATACCGATCAGCTCCCCGGCCGCCTTGAGCGGCACGCAGTAGCGCACCCTTGATTCTTTTGTTTCCAGCTTATAGGTGTCGGTAATGTCTGAAATCCAGTCATCGCCTCGCCCTTTGAGATCAACAGGCATGGTCTGATCACTCATGGCGGCTATCAGACGCGTGCCCCCGTCTTTAAAGAATTCCGTCCTTGCCATCTGCTGCGAGTCGAAAACCGTAGATCCGCCTAAATAAAGAGTCTTTTGTTTTTCATCGACCAGCCAGATTGTAACGGAGAGAATCTCCAGCGCATCTGAGACCATCTTCACAATGATCTGACAAAGCACTTCGGTGCTCGTAACGGAGGCCGTGTTTTTTGTAAAATCCTCCCATATATTCCGGTAGTCGTACAGTGGCCGCTTGAAATGCCTGCTGATGAAGCGCTTTCTTTTTATCCGCATACGATCAGAGAGCAGATATACGGCAAGAGCCGCCACGGTGAGGAAAATAAGAAAGATAAGCAGGTTGGTATTTTTCATCAACTCGAAGTTGAGGACTATCCAGGCAAGCAAACCCAGCGCGATGAAATAAATGCCGACGATAATGACCGTAAATGAGGAGTATAAAAACTGATGCGACAACTGGATGCTCACCCCCATGGGCTTGCCGCGGAAAAGAGATCTGAAAATCAAAGCGTCGGCGATGATGACAGAGCCAAGATTTATAAGATAAAAACCTGTATTGAGCCCCTTAAACAGGACAACCTGACTGTCAGTGAAAATTCGCACCACGAAAATGAAAATAACACCCAAAAACATGAACTTGGTTTGCCAGCGGACGTGGCCGGTGGAGTGACGGAAAGTTCTTTCCAGATTCATCAAAATCAGTATGGAAATGGCAATCGAAAGTATGTGCCATGCATGACCGGCTTCATTCAATCTGATAAACAGAGTGCGGGATTGTTCAGGTGAGAGAACCAAAGCGATGAAGTTGCTGCCGGACAGAAAATACATGGCAAGCGGGACAACGCTCGCCGGAAGCAGCACCCATTTCCATTTAGATATCTGCTCCGTATAATTGGCTCGGGCAAAACTGATGCTGAACAAAAGCCAGGCTGCCGGCGTTAAAGACGAAACAATGAATAAAATAGAGTGGCGGGAAAGAAAATCCGTCACCGAGGCAGATTGGAATATAAAGCCGATAAGCGCTGCTTCGGTCGCCAAAAGCAGCATGGCCAGAGAAAAAACATATTGTACCAAAGAACGTGGCCCGCGGATAAAGCCTGCCGCGGCAACCACCAGCGTGATGGCTGCTGTCAGAAACGAAAGCGCAACATTAAAATCCATACGTTACCTTTGAAATTAGTTCATGGCTCATAGTTCGTATCTCACCACCTCTTGTCCCCTGCCGGCGGGGGTGGCCTGCTTTAGCGGGCCGGGGGTGGAAGGCTTGCACATTGTAAGCAGCGGCTTGAAATTGTCTCCTGTCTCCTGTATCCTCGTTTCCCATCCTCCCCCTCGGCCCCCTCCGAAGGGGGACATTAAATGGTTTGTCCCACGCTGGCGGGGGTGGCCCGAAGGGCCGGGGGTGGACTTGTTGTTTAATGTTTTTCGTCCTCCCCCCGACCCCCTCCGAAGGGGGACACAGGCGGTGTGTTTTTTGTTGGTGCTTTTTATCCCCCGCTGAGCCCCATTTACAAGAGGGTACAACAACTTGACGCGACGGGCATTTACCGTACCGTACATCCAGATTAAAACATATCGTCGGGGTCTGCCCAGGCCGGAATGCTACGGTAATACTCAGGAGGATGAGCCTTTTGAAGTCCCGACAAGGTCGCCCTGGCCAGGCCGATGCCATGGCGTGTCCGGTACAGTCCGGCATATCCCTGTTCCTCGAGAGCTTGCAGGTATTTCACCAGATCAGCATCGCTTATTTCGACCCATTCTTTAATGTCATCGAGGGTCATATGCAATCCGGGATTTACGCGGTAATTTTCAGCCAGAACGGCAAGCACCTCCAACTCGTTTTTCACTGTTTGTCTGGTCGGCGCTTTTCCTATCGGAAGAGGAACATTCAGCTCCGGGTCCACCGCCCGCAGGTGAGGTTTCAAAGCTTCGTTCATTCGCCTTGTACCCATACGGTACAGTAGCAGTTTGAGCACCTCCGAAGTTCCTGCCGCGATTTGTGATAGTTTCGCTCCCTGCATGATGCGTTGCATCGGATATATTTCCAGGGCTCCGTTACCACCCATGCACTGGATGGTTTCGGTGGCCATCTCCATTAATGAATCAGCGGCATACAGCTTGGAAACTGCAGCCTCGATGGGGACTTCGCGCCCCAGGTCGGCACAATAGCAGGCATAATACATGACCAGGCGGCTCAGATAAAATTTTGAAATCATATCTGCCAGTTTAAACTGGTTTGTGGCAATATCGCCGGTCGGACGGCCGAACTGAATCCGTCGCTCCAGATGCTGCTTGCTGTATAGAATGCACTCCCGCATCGAGCCGATGATCGGGGCGGCATTGAGAATCCTTTCCACATTGAGGCCGCTGACCAGAATTTTCCATCCGTCTCCTTCCTCGCCCAGGCGATTAGACACGGGAACCCTCGCATCATCAAAGGCTAGATTGCCGTTGTAGTTTCCCCGCATGGCGCTCATGTTATTGATTCCTTCCACATGAAAGCCGGGAGTTCCCTTTTCGATGGCAAAGGCGGTTAAGTGCCGATAGGCTTTGCGATCTTCCGGGTTGGAGCTGGTCTGGAAATAGCATAAATACAAATCGGCGGCAGCAGCCGTTGTTTGAAACCGTTTCTTACCGTTGATAATATAGGTGTCCCCATCGCGCACGGCCGTAGATTCCATGGAAGCAATGTCCGAACCGGCATAAGGTTCAGTCATTGTGATGCATCCGAGCAGCTCTCCGCGGGCCATCCGGGGCAGCCATTTTTCCTTCTGCTCCTGATTGCCGTTATGGACGAGCTGCGTGGCGCTTCCGAACATGGTTGTGCCCAGAGGACCGGCGACGCCCGCGCGGGCTGCCTCTTCGTTGAGAATGGCCGCACCGGTTACACCCCAATTCTCCAGATTGCCGCCAAATTCACGGGGAATAAGGGCGCCAAACCATCCTTTTTCGGCCATCAGTTTTATTGCTTCACGGCAGAATTTGTTTTGCACGCTGCTTCTCATGCCCACCGGCATGAGCACCTCATCTACGAATTGCTTCGCATCATCAGCCAACCGGGACTGCTCTTGCGTCCACCACGGATACTTTTCCATCAAAACCTCCCTATATAATTAA
>CAYWRV010000055.1:0-11515 GCA_964460865.1 uncultured Smithella sp.
CAGGCAGTTTTGAGATAATATTTTGTAGTTTTCCGGGGATTACTTTATCGCTTCCACGGAATGAATTTTTCCTCAAGTCGTACCTGTAGTACTGTATTTTATATGGTTTTGCTCCCCAGCCGTCTTTAAATTGCATTAATCCTTTGTGCTGTGGCTCGGTACGTCCGAATAGCAATTTTTTGAACCCTTTGTCGCAGCTGTACTTGATTGCCTCCCACATTATCAGATTGTTTGCACGCATCTGGAGGTAGCGCTTGTCGGAGGCGCCGTATTTATAGATAACTTCATCACCAAAATGCAGATACACATTGGCGGCAATAACCAGTTTGTCGATTGAAGCCGCGACAATAAAGCCCATCTTTTGTGAAATGACCCTGTCATACAAAATATTAAAGAACCGGTCCGGCTGTGGCGGTAGACCATGATCCCTGCGGGTTAAGACATTCAGGCGGCAAAACTCTTTCATGGCGTCTGCTGAAGTGGATATGTTTATTTCCAGTTCCTTACCGTATGCTTTTTTTATGTTTCGGCGGGTTGAGTCACGCATCTGTGATAACAGCCTGTCATGTCCCGGCCGCAGGTCGAGCTCGTGCCCACAATAAACTTCAGAGGGGCTTGTTCTCTCCAGATATTTGTCTCCTCCCCGGATTTCCAGATATTTCCAGCGCCGTTCACGGCCAAGTTCAACTGCTTTATCCCAGAAGGATTTAAAACTTTCCTTATTTGCTGCGGCCGGGTCGCAAGCGTCAGTGAAAGGCAGGCAGACTCCTCTTTTACCGGTCAGCCAGCTATTTACTTCCATTAGGGGAAGCAAGCCCGTCAGGTGATTGTTTTGATTTTCGCACAGATAAAGCGGTTCATAATCATATGCGCCGGCCAGTACTTCCGCCCATTGAGCCGTATGAAAAAAGGAATGGCCTGCTGTTTTCAAAAGCAGGTCATTCCAGTTTGTTGTCTTCGTGGGATTGACAACACGAATGTCAGGCATAGTACTCTTTTATCTGGTCAACAACATAGGCAACCTGCTCGTCGGTCAGTTCGGCAAACATGGGCAGTGATACGTATTCAGAGGCGCATTTTTCCGCAATCGGGAAGCTGCCCGGCCCTTTGTTCATAAATCCATACGCTTTTTGCAGGTGCAGTGGCACCGGGTAATGAATCCCGCAGGCAATGCCTTTTCCGTTGAGGTAAGCCATGAACTTGTCTCTTTCTTTTACGCGAACGGCGTAGATGTGATAGACGTGTCTGGCGTAGTCCATTTCCTGCGGGGTGATGATTTCTCCGATTGAGGAAAGACCGTTTGTATAGTTGGCGGCATGCTTCCTGCGAGCGTCGTTCCAGTTGTTGAGGTATTTTAATTTGACGTTCAGGACAGCTCCCTGAATGCCGTCGAGCCTGGCGTTCCAGCCGATGATGTCGTGATAATACTTTTTGGCCTGGCCGTGATCACGGAACATCCTCATTTTCGCGGCAAGTGCGTCATCGCTGGTGACAATGCCTCCTCCTTCTCCGTACGCGCCGAGATTCTTGCCTGGATAGAAGCTGAAACAACCTATTATGCCGATAGAGCCGGCTCGTCTGCCTTTGTATTCTGCACCGTGCGCCTGGCAGGCATCTTCGATCACATGCAATCCGTGTTTTTGTGCGACTGCCGTGATCGGATCCATATCGGCAGATTGGCCGAAGAGGTGCACCGGTATGATGGCTTTTGTTTTGTTGGTGATTGCCCCTTCAATTTGAGCAGGGTCCATGTTGTGGGTTTTTTCTTCAATATCGACAAATACGGGTGTGGCGCCGGCAAGTGATATGGCTTCAGCGGTGGCGATGAAAGTATTGGGGGTGGTGATGACTTCATCTCCCGCACCTATTCCCAGGGCGACCAGTGCCATCCACAAAGCGTCTGTTCCATTACCCACGCCGATGGCCTGCCCGGTGCCGCAGAATTTGGCAAATTCCTGCTCGAAAGCGGCTACAAATGGCCCGCCGGCAAAAGCGGTGTTTTCAATGACTTCGTTGATGGCCGCGTGGACTTCGTCCTTGATGGTTCTGTATTGTGCTTTAAGATCTAAAAATGGAATGTTCATGATATTTGATTAACCTTTCTTGCAAGTATTTCGTTGTTCATTATATTATCTCGGCTATTGTTCGTGATACTTGAGATTTTTTCCACCCCCGGCCTGCTGAAGCAGGCCACCCCCGCCGGCTGGGGACAATAGGGGTGCGCTTTGCGCATCCATGTAATTGATTCGGCTTTTTAAGTAATATCTTGAATGCAGTTTGCTTTAATTCCCGGCATTTTTTGTCCCCCGTCGGCGTGGAACAGCATGGTCATACCGGCGAAGGTCGGTATCCAGAAAATAAGGAAGCCTTCCTCTTTTGTTCCCCTTGGGAGGGGGCAGGGGGAGGATGGGAAACGAGGATACAGGAGACAGAAGACAGGAGGCAGGAGACAATTTCAAGCCGCTGCTTCCAATGTGCAAAACATCCACCCCCGGCCTGCTGAAGCAGGCCACCCCCGCCGGCCCTTCGACAGGCTCAGGGTGAACGGGGGGATTAGTGGTATGCGCTTCGCGTCTTTATCCTTTATCCTTTGTCCTTTGTCCTTTGTCCCTTACCCTTTCACCTGTCTTTTCACCCGTGCCGGGTTACCTGCCACGATGGCATTTGCCGGTACGTCTTTAGTGACTACCCAATGTGCAAAACATCCACCCCCGGCCCCCTTCGACAGGCTCAGGGCAGGCTTCGACGAGATCAGGGTGAACGGGGGGATTAGTGGTATACGCTTCGCGTCTTTATCCTTTATCCTTTATCCTTTATCCTTTGTCCTTTACCCTTTACCCTTTCACCTGTCTTTTCACCCGTGCCGGGTTGCCGGCCACGATGGCATTTGCCGGTACGTCTTTAGTGACGACGCTGCCCGCTCCGACAATGGCGTTTTCGCCGATGGTGACGTTGGCCAGAATGGTTGTGCCCGAGCCGATGGAGGCGCCTTTTTTAACAAGTGTCGGCTCAACTTTCCAGTCCGCTTCGGTTTGCAATTTACCGTCGGTTGTGGCGCGCGGATAGCTGTCGTTGGTGAAGGTGACGCCGTGACCTACAAAAACTTCATCTTCGATGGTCACACCTTCGCAGATGAAGGTGTGGCTCTGAATTTTACAGTTTTTGCCGATGAAGGCATTTTTCTGCACCTCGACAAACGCGCCGATTTTAGTGCCGTCACCGATGGTGCATCCGTACAGGTTGATGAATTTGGACAGTTTTACATCTTTCCCCAGTTTGACGTCGTCCGCGATGCAAAGGTAGTTCATATATCGATCATCTTTCCTCTGTTGTTGAGGGATTTGCTGGAAGCTTCAAGCATCTTGACATTGCTCAAGCCCGCCTTGCCGTCGTTGATGCATTCTCCGCCGTTTTTGACATAGTCCACAAATTTTTCAGCGATCAGCCTGAGCGCCTCGGTTGATTCAATTTTTGGAGCCCACATGTCGCCGGAACGGTAGTTGACCAGGAGGTTGTATTTTCCCTCTTTGGTCGTTATTTCAACGCCTTTGTCGTAAATTTTGATTTTTTCGTCCGGTTCCAGATCATTCCAGACGAGCATTTTTTTCTCTCCACCGATAAGTGTGGTGCGTACTTTTACCGGTGAGAGCCAGTTGACGTTGATGTGGGCGATGATGTCCTCGGGGTAGTAGAAAGTCAGGTAGGCAATGTCCTCCAGCCCGCGCCCGAAATGGCCGGCACCGGTGGCCACAACAGCTTCCGGCTCGAGGCCGATGACGTAATCCATGATGGCCAGGTCATGCGGTGCCAGGTCCCATACCACGTTGACGTCGTGTTGGAAAAGTCCCAGATTGACGCGCATGGAATCGAAATAATAAAGGCGGCCTAAAATTCCTTCGTCTATGAGCTGCCTGATTTTTTTTACGGCACCTGTGTATAAAAATGTATGATCCACCATGATTTTGAGATTTTTCTTTTCCGCCAGGTTGACCAGCTCCTCCGCCTCGGCAACCGTATAGGTGAAGGGTTTTTCAACGAAGATGCTCTTTCCTGCCTCCAGTGCTTTTTTACCCAGTTCAAAGTGTGTGAATACCGGAGTGACGATAGCTACCGCGTCCACTTCCGGGTCTTTTATCAGCTCATCGGGACTGGTTGTCGTTCTTAGCTGCGGGTAGGCTTTTTGTACTTTGTTTTTCAATGTCTCAGAGTTCATGTCGCAGACCATTGTCACTTTGGAACCGTTGGCAGTGCTGAAGTTACGAACGATGTTCGGACCCCAGTAGCCGTAACCAATTACACCCATTTGAATCATTTGGTAAATTACCTCCATGTTTATTCTTTTCCGGCACCAGGCTGGAATAATTTTTTCAGGGATTAATCGCCGGTCAAACCGCAGATGAGAGCAGGTCGCACGGATAACATATCAGAGACGCAGAAAGCGGGACGGACGATTATTTTTGCTCTTTTGAGCTATTTATTTACTGCTTTATTTACATGGCGCCGGAGCCGCCCAAAACGGCCCGCGGTGTCATCAGTAATATCTTAATATCGAGCCACAGGCTCCATTCCCGGATGTATTTAAGGTCGAGGCGCACCATTTCATCAAATGTCGTGCGGCTGCGACCCACCACCTGCCAAAGGCCTGTAATGCCGGGCTTGCAGGAAAAAAGGCGGCGGCGATGCCACACGTCGTAAAGCTCGCATTCATAGGGAATGGGAGGTCTGGGGCCGACAAGCGACATGTCGCCTTTTAAAACATTGATCAGCTGTGGGAGTTCATCGAGGCTGGTTTTACGGATAAATCTGCCAATGGGCGTAATTCGCGGATCATTGGTTAATTTAAAAACCCCCGGCTCGACCGCAGAGTCTTTCTGCTCGTTAATGAATTTTGCGATATAGGCTTTATGCTCTGACGCGTCATTGTCGGTTTTCATGGAACGAAATTTAAGGAATGAAAAAACTCTTCCGTTATAGCCCACCCGGTCCTGACGGAAAAACACCGGCCCTGGCGAGGTGGCCTTGATGGCTATGGCCAGCACCAGGAATATCGGAGAAAAAAGCACAAGACCGGTCAGACTGCCGACAATGTCAATTAATTTTTTAACTGCCAGAGCAAGACGCCGGCCGATGGTTTTTTGTGCCAGGTCGGGGTAGAGATTTATATTGAATGTTTCATTAATGCTTTTAGATCCGGCTATTTTCGGAAATAAATGGAAAGAAATACTGATATTTTTTATGATATCGGGATCGAGCCGGCTGCAGATGCGGGTATAAATTTTCTGTATAATGGCATCAACAAAGTTTTCCGTATCCGGTGGTATTTCCGTGAAGATGATGCCGAAGGTGCGTTCTGTTTGATACCACCCGCGTATGTCCGTTTCCCGCAGGCAGGAGGAAAGCGCTGTTTTTACAAGGCCAATTTCGTCGCTGTACGGGTATTTCTCGGCAAGTTTTGAGGCATCGATGAGCAGAAGCATAAAAGGGGCTTTTGAGCGCTCCGTTCTCATTCTTTCAACTCTCAGCATATGACGAAAATGCGTCTCACTGAAAAAAGAATGATCTTCTTTGGCTATGGATAACGCGATATTGACCAGATTTAAGCGATTTTCATCGAAGGTTTCGCGTTTGCCAACCGTTGTGCTGCCCATAATGATCTTCCTGCCTGAGTGTTTTGTAACTTTACTGAACCAATTTCAATTATGCCTTGAGCTTCCAGTTTGCCGCGAAAAGAATTTTATCCACAAAATTTGTTTAAACCACCCGATCATTCCGGCTTGTTATTTTTGACTTGTTTTTTTCACTTTGCCGGCAAAACCCTTCAAATCTTTTGCAATCATACCGAGCTTGCTTTTCGATTGAGGTTCCGGATTTTGTCTTGCGTCGCGATAGTCGTAATATTGATATTTGGCGCCGAAATGCTTTTGAGTCATATTTTTTGTCTTAAATTTAACGTCATTGAGGACGACGCCGATGATTTTTTCTTTATTAATGTGTCTGAGCGCCTGCTCGACGGCTTCACGGGGTGTTTCGCCCGACCGTACCACCAAAATTATGCCGTCGGCCATGAGGTTGAGAACCGCTGGTTCAGTTGTGGCCAGAATGGGGGAAGTGTCCAATACAATATATCGGTCAGCATAGCGCGACCTGAGTTCTCTGATCAGGCCTTTCATTTTTTCTGACCCGATGAGTTCAACCGGGTTTTCCTGCACAGGGCCGCCGGGAAGGACGCTGAGCTTGTCAACCGCGGTTTTGGCCAATAAATCAGGAAGTTCGGCTTCTCCGAGCAGATAGTTGGAAAGCCCCCTTTCCTGGTGCAGGCCGAAAAATCTTGAGATTGAAGGGTTGCGCAGATCGCAGTCAACCAGGAGCGCATGGCTGTGCAGCTCCAGGGCGATGATTACGGCCAGGTTTATGGAAATAAGGCTTTTGCCTTCGCCGGGCATGGCGCTCGTCACCATGATGGTTCTATAGGCGGAAGGGGAGTTGGGTTTAATAATGTGTGTTCTTAATCTTCTGAATTGTTCAGTGACCAGCGAAGATGGCGCGAAAAAAGAAACGAGCTTGTCGTCAAGCACCGCGTATTCCGGTATGTCGGTATCAGGGGACTTTTGAGCCTCTCTGCCTGTTTTTTCCCGTTCCAGCTTTTGTAGAGCATTAAACATTTTGCCCATGTGTTATTAACTCCAAAATCTGAAGTATGTTTGTACTACAAAAGCTGACAAAAGTAAAAACAATAATATGGCGAAAACGAACAGTGAGCGTGTGATTATCTTTTTAATTTTTGATTTGCCGGGTGGAGTAATATCCATCTCCCTGGCTGTTTTTTTTATAATTTCACTGGTGAGCCTCTTTTGGTCTGATGAGAACCCGGTGAGCAGGGCATTGTCGCAAAGAATATTAATCAGTCTGGGTATTCCTCCGGAGTAGCGATAAATTTCTTTGACGGCACTATTGGTGAAAACGGTAATATTGCGCGACCCGGCACGTTTGAGACGATATGATATGTATTGTCTTGTTTCATCAATGTCCAGAGGGCGCAAATCGTAGCGGACGGTAATTCTTTGCTTCAGTGGTCTGAATTCCGGTTTGTTCAGCACTTGCGTCAGCTCGGGCTGCCCCAGTAAAATCACATGAAGCAACTTGTATTTGGATGTTTCCAGGTTCGTCATGAGCCTCACTTCCTGCAGAAGCTCAGGCTCCATGCAATGTGCCTCGTCAATGATTAAAAAAACTTTTTCATGCCTGGCGAAGCATTTTAACAGGAAGTTATGCAATGCCGAGAGACTCTCAGCCCTAGATTTTTGCCCCGAGGAATCAATGCCTAAATCATTGCATACAAAGTGCAGAAAATCATCCCGATCCATGAGCGGGTTGAAGATATAGCTTGTGCGTATATTCCCATCCAGGTTGCCAAGCAGTTTGTGAACCAGAGTTGTTTTACCCGTTCCTGCCTCGCCGGTAATCACGCTGAAGCCTTTGCCTTCCCGGATAGCGTATTGCAGGGAAGCAAGCGCCTCCTGATGAGCCTCGCTTAAGTATACATAAAAAGGGTCCGGTGTTATTTCAAAGGGCCTTGCTTTGAAGCCATAAAATTTCTTGTACATATCAGGATTCTTGCTCTTCGATTTTTGGTATTGTGGCAATTACTTTGAGCCCCAGCGTTGTCTCTATATCCGCGGAATCATGGAAAGAGCGGTCCATCTGTTCTCTTAAAAACGCCGCTGCCAGGCCGCAGCCAAGGCCGGCCAAAATACCTAGCAGCAGGGTTTTACGGACATCAGGCGAAAATGGTTTTTCCGGCCTCCTGGCCGGGTCAACCACTTTGAACTGTTCTCCTTTTTGCCTTTTCTCCAGGTTTTCCGCCTGTTGCGCCTCCTGGCTTTTCCTCAAAAGTGTTTCATAGGACTCCTTGGTACTATGGTATTCACGCATCAGGCTGGCCATATCCTGCTCACGCACAGGCGTTTGTTCGATGCGCACCAGGTATTTGTTGATCTGGGCCGATAAAGACGCGGATTCTTCCTGCAGACGTTTGATTTCCATGTCGGTCAGTGTCAGCTGATTTTTAATCTCTCTGTAGTGGGGATCCATCCGGAAAGAATCTTTATTCTTTTCAAGGATGGCGATTTTCTTTTTCACCGCAATAACGTCCGGATGGTTTTCCGTAAAGCGCGTCAGCAGATCTTCGAGTTCCCGGTTAAGCATGTCTTTTTGAGATTCAAACGTGCCGCCGCCTATCCCCGGCGCGGGGGATGGTGTGTGTAAAGGAGAAGTTCTGCTGTCGGTGGTAATAGCTGCGGCGGGCGCTTCCATGTCGGTCATTTGCCTTTGTATGTAAAGCTTGCGGTCCTGGGCCGCGCGCAGGCTTTCGCTCACTCTCTGGTTTTGTGTTTGTAACTGTTCCAGTATTCTGATGTTGGTATCCTGCTGTTCGGGAAGCTGCCCCATATATTGCCTTTTGTATCTCGTGACCGCGTCTTCCATTTTGTCGAGTTTTTCTTTGGCCAGGGCGAGTTCGCCTGCCAGAAACTCGGTGGTTCCGACCGCCTGCTGCTCGCGGATCTTCAGGTTTTCTTCGATAAAAAGCGATGCCAGACGGTTGGCGACGGAAGTAACCACGTCGGGGTCACTGCCTATGAAGCTGACAGTGAAAAACCCCTGTTTTTCATCTCTGCGGGATGGCAGCTCAACCTTGATGTTGCGGCGCATCAGCCCGACGAGTTCTTCGCGGGAGAGGTTCGCGCGCTTTTTTTCATACAAGTTGAATTGCGTGATGATTTCTTCGAGACGAGTGCGGCTCATGACTTCCTGAGATATCGACTGAAGACGCTCCTCAACTTGTGCGGTGACGGTGGCCTGAACAAAAGCCTCGGGAACTTTTTGCGGAGATACCAGCACCAGCGTGTCCGCTTTGTACTGTTTGGGAGTGACCTTCAGATATGCACACGCGCCGGCAAAGACCAGAATGAAAGGTATAATGATATACCATATTCTTCGCCATAGAATTTCAATATATTCACCAAGCGTATAGCTTTTTGACGGGTTGATCATATAACGTTCCCTTTAGTTAAAATATGCTGTCAGTAAGTCGCCGTAGCGCTCAGGATGACTCTGTGTTCTTTATATTCATTTAAATCGTAATATGTATTGGCGCTTAACTGCTGGTAGCGGTAATCAAGCGCGATCCTCAACCACCTGAAAGGTGTGTAGGCGATATTGGCGCCTGCGTTCCACATGATATCCTTTTCTTTGGGCTCAGGAGGGGCATTGTCAGTTTCCGCGTATTCCACGCTGCCCAGAAGACCGACGGAGAGCCTTCTTTCCAGTGCGTGGGTGATGCTGCCTGTTACCCGGTAGTACTTTCTGAAGCCCAGGTTTTGGGAGGTGAAATAATCCTGTGTGTATCCCCCCTGAATACCCATCCTGTATATGGTGCGGCCCTGAAGCTGTGTAAGATCCGCCCTGAAAGTCACACCACTTTGGTTGTCCCCCACGCGGGGATTCATCCAGTAATAGCCAGCTTCCGCCGAGGCGGTGAGAGTGGGGCTGAAAGCATAGGACATACCGGCGGAGGCGTCGTAAATATCGTAGTCATGCGCTTTTTCAGTAAAAAGCTGTGATGTATAGGCGCCTCTGATAAATGCCGTCGCCCGCGGGGTGAAACGAAACATGTATGAACCACCAACCCTGTGCCCGTTGAGATCCGGCTGAGCCCGGAAATGGCCGTTGGTATAGCTGTAGTCGAGGGATACGCCTTGTCTTTGTGTAATCCAGAAAGTCAGGAAAGGATTTACCGTATTTTCGACGCTGTCGTTATCGATAACCATTCCTCCTGCGTGTGTATCTTTGTCATGATAATAATTATTGCGGTAGCGAACTCCCACGCGGCTTTCCCGACCGAACTGATATTCGACAACCGGTTCGATGACATTGCGGATATATATTCTGCGTTCGGTTTCTCTGGACAATACGTATCTGTTATCCGCAGAGGTGGAAAAAAATTCTCTTTCGCGCGGATCGTCGTCGCGGATGAAAGAGTTTCTCAGATAGAAATTAAAACCGTAAAGATTCATATATCTGGCATTGAAATCCACGTTGGCGGTCAGATAGTCCAGATTTTCATAACGAGCGTGAAAAACATAGCCCGCCGAGGCGTCCAGCTCAACGCCGGATTGTTCATCCATGTTGGAAAAGCGCACGCCGGGCCGCACTGTAGTCATGAAATCTTCTTTTTTATCATTCTTTGTCAGATGAAGGTTATCACTGTATTCTTCAGTCAAGGTTATATAGGGGTGGATCTGCGAAAGAATGTCGGCGCTGTAGGCAGTCCATGCCGTGCAGACTGACAGAATCATTGCTACGGTGAAAAATATCCGGCGTAATGTAATCATAATTTAGCCCCTTTCCTTATTCAGGTGCGATAATCAGGATTGACTGGGTTGACAGTGTTTCGGTTAACACAAAACAGCAAATATGTATTATTTAACGATGATTGTGTCTCCGCGCTTGATGACTACGTCGGGGCTGTCTCCGTCTATGATCTTATTGTAGTTTGCCCAGGTTCTTTTCTCTTTGCCGTTTTCTGTGGAAATTATCAGGATTTTTCTTTTGTTGGCCCATTCCGTAAAGCCGCCGGCCGCTATAATGGCTTTTAAGAGCGTGGTTTCACTGCGGATCAGCTGGACGCCCGGTGTTCTGACTTCTCCGGATATGAATATTTTGTAGCTGTTGGCTTCTCTGACCGTGACTGTGACAGTGGGGTTATCGATATAGCCCTGCAGTTTGTTGACAATGACCTGCTTTAACTGGAGCGGGGTGAGTCCTGCGGCCTGAATATCGTTAATCAGGGGCAGCGAGATCATGCCGTCAATTCTTACCGGGACGGTTCTGCTTAACTGCTCGTCTCTCCAGACGAATATGTCCAGAACGTCCTCCGGGCCGATGACATACTCACCGGCATCGGCGGCAGCGGCCGGGGCTTGAGGGGCCTGTGCTGTGTTTTGTGCATAAAGTGTAAATACGTGGGTAAGAGGCAATAGCGTCATCCCCATCACGGCCAAAACAAAAACCAACGTGATTTTTTTCATAACCTTAACTCCTGCCTGTATTGCCAAGTGCAACCAAATCGTTGAAATTAAGTATTTTTCAATCGTTTTTTATTATCAATATCTACAAAATAAGTCGAGGGTTATTTAAAATCTTTGAAATTGACCCCAGGAGCCTTTTCCGCTATTAATAAACAGTCAAAGGTCCGGAATCAAGTGTCGAGAACAATTTCTTCCAGAAGGGAACCGGTAGCTATACTTCAAAGGAGATAGATTATGAATTATACAAAAAACCGCATACTTACCATTTTGGCTGTGCTTATGGCGGCAGTCCTGCTGCTGGGTGTTTCAGGCTGTTCCAAAGAGGGGAGAGCGGAGCGCTCTTTAAAGAAAGGGGATGCCTATCTGGCGGAACATAAAATACGGGAAGCCATCATAGAGTACAGCAATGCGGTTAAACTTGTCCCCGG
>CAYWRV010000056.1:0-11509 GCA_964460865.1 uncultured Smithella sp.
ATCTCCGCAAAGCCGCCTCTTAACCCTCCCAAAGAGACAGCAGGCGCCGGGCCGCAGCGCTATCTGTTTGTCAAAAGCGTGATTGAAAGCGGCAAGGCCATGCGGATTCAGAATATTGAAGACGATCCCCGGACCATGAAATCCAACGACCCGAGATACGGCGCACCTTCTTTTATCAGCCTGCCCGTCTATAAAAACAAGCAGGTTGTCGCCGTGATGAATCTGGCCAACAAGGAAGACGGAGGGATTTTCACGGAACATGACGAACGTGTTCTGACGATAATGCTCGGTACCATCAGTGTCGGGATTGAAAACATCAGCCTGCGCAATATTCTGGAAAAAAGTCAGGAAAACCTGAAATCCCTCAATTCCACGAAGAAAAACTAAGGTTTTGGCTCAGCGATTGTTGCCGCGCGACCGGCGCACGCGGATGGAATTTGCGTGTGCGTCGAGTCCTTCCATGCGGGCGAAGCGCTCGGTGGGCGGGGCAAGACGTATGAAGGCTTGGGGCGAAAAAGACAAAACACTCATCCGCTTGTAAAAATCATAAACACCCAGTGGCGAGGAAAATCGTGCCGTACCTTCCGTCGGTAAAATATGGTTGGCGCCTGCCGTATAATCTCCCAGAGCCTCGGGCGTGTAGTTTCCCAAAAAGACGGATCCGGCACTTCGCACCCGCTCCACCCAGAAGGACGGGTCTTCCACCATCAGTTCAAGATGCTCCGGTGCAAATAGATTGACAAGCTCCATTGCCAGTTCGAGGTCTTTGGTGATGATGACGGCCCCGTATTGGGACAGGGAGGCGTCGATGATATCTTTTTTGGGCAATACCGTCAGCTGCTTATTTATCTCATTCACCACGCGCCCGGCCAGCGTCTCCGACACAGTGAACAAAACGGCGGCGGCCATTTCGTCATGCTCGGCCTGTGCCAGCAGATCCGCGGCGACAAATGATGGTTCGGCACCTTCATCGGCGATAATCGCCACCTCGCTGGGCCCGGCGATCATGTCAATGGCGACCTGGCCGAAGACCAGTTTTTTGGCGGCCGCGACATACGCATTGCCCGGGCCGACGATGATGTCCACCCGCGGGACTGATTGTGTGCCGTAGGCCAGTGCCGCGATTGCCTGTGCGCCGCCGACCTTGAAAATACGACTCACACCGGCGATTTCGGCAGCCGCGGCAATAAGCGGGTTAAGACGGCCGTCACGGGCGGGACTGGTCAGGATGATTTCCTTTACGCCTGCAATACGTGCCGGGATGGCCGCCATCAGCAAAGTGGAGGGATAGGAGGCCTTGCCGCCGGGGGCGTATATGCCTGCTCGTTCCAGAGGGATGAGTTTTTGTCCCAGTTCCACCCCGTCTCTTTCATTTATCACATAGCCGGCGGCGCTCTGATAAAGGTGGTACTTCTCGATGCGGCGGGCGGCAAGTTCCAGGACTTCCCTGGCTTCTGCGGCCAGCAGTGCGGCCGTCTCTTTTATTTCATCCCTTGATGCCTCCATACCGGTGACGGCCGGGTCTGCTCCGTCGAACCTTTTGGTATATTCACAAAGAGCTTCATCACCTCCGAGGCGGACATCCTGTATTATCTGCGCCACCGCACCGAGCAGCTCCGGTGTAAACGCCGTGCCCCGCTGACGCAGCTTTTGGAAAAAATCACGGAATTCCTGTGAGTCGGCCCGAATGATTCTCATTGGTCATTTCACCCTTTTTATGTCCGCGCCGAGCGCGGAGAATTTCTTCTCGATACTCTCATAGCCGCGGTCCAGATGATAAATTCGCGAAACCTCCGTGCTTCCCTGGGCAACCAGCCCCGCCAGAATCAGACTGGCGGAGGCACGCAGGTCTGTCGCCATCGTCTGCGCGCCGTACAGGGTGGGAACGCCGCGCACGATCGCGCTTCCTCCCTGAATGACTATATCCGCTCCCATGCGCATCAGCTCGCTGACATGCATGAAGCGGTTTTCAAAAACTGTTTCGGTGATGACGGAAAGGCCGCTTCCGATGGCCATGTAGGCCATGATCTGCGCCTGCAGGTCGGTGGGAAAGCCTGGATAGGGAAGGGTTTTCACATCCACGCTCTGAATTTTACGTCCTGCCGAGACCTTGAGGCCTCCATCAACGGGCGTGATCGACATACCTGTGTCGCGCAGTTTGGTGATGAGCGCCTCCAGATGGTGCGGATCGCAGCCCATGAGGTTTATCTCGCCCTGCGTCATGCCCGCCGCGATCATGAATGTGCCGGCTTCGATCCGGTCGGGGATGATGCCGGCTTCTGCCGCACCCAGCGACGTTACACCGGTGATGGTGATGACATCGGTTCCCGCGCCGCTTATTTTGGCGCCCATTCCCTTGAGGACGTCCGCCAGATTGACGATTTCCGGTTCCCGCGCCGCGTTTTGCAAAACCGTCGTGCCCTCGGCCAGACAGGCGGCCATCATGATGTTTTCCGTACCTGTCACGGTCGGCAGGTCAAAATAAATTTCCGCACCTTTGAGCCTGTCAGCTTTGGCCTCGATGTAGCCGTTATTTAACTCTATTTCGGCACCCATGTCCTGCAGGGCCTTGATATGCAGGTTTACCGGCCGCGCCCCGATGGCGCACCCGCCGGGCAGCGACACACGGGCGCGTCCCATTCGCGCCACCAGAGGCCCCAAAACCAAAATGGAGGCCCGCATGGTTTTCACCAGGTCGTAGGGGGCGATACAGTCTGTAATCTTCTCCGCATTGATTTCCACGGTGGAGTCGCCTTCGATCTGCACCCCCATATTTCTTAAAAGCTTGTGCGTGGTTTTGATGTCCACCAGGTCCGGGATGTTGGAAAAGGTGCATGTTTTGTCCGTCAGGAGCGCCGACACCAGAACAGGCAGGGCCGCATTTTTCGCGCCGCTGACCCGAACATCCCCGTAAAGCGGTCTGCCGCCGCGAATTACGATTTTATCCAATGATTATTTTCTCCTTCCTTTAACTACGCGCGGCCGGCCCGCATAATCGGTCCGGACAGAGATGTCCTCATAAAAACCGCCGCCTGCCGTCATAAGTGAAATTACCGGTTCGTGTTGTTTAGCTCCGATTTCCAGCAAAAGCCAGCCCTTTTCCCGAAGGCGGGCATGAGCCTGATATATCAATTTTTCGTAAATCTCCAGGCCTGTTTGGCCGGCCAAAAGCGCCAAAGCAGGCTCGAAATCCCTGACGCCCGGAGCCAGCGTCTCATACTCGGCCGACCCGATATAAGGCGGATTGGAAACAATCATATCGAAGGCGCCGGAGACATTTTCGAACAAATCACCCGACACGAAATGAATCCTTTCCTCCAGGCTCAATGCAGAGGCATTGCGCCGGGCCACATCCAGAGCAGCGGCGGAAATATCCGTGGCGGTGACGAGGGCATTCGGAATTTCTGCGGCCAGAGCCAGTGCAATAGCGCCACTTCCCGTACCGATATCTGCAACAAGGGGCCGGCGTATTCCCAGTCTCCGGCAAAGAGAAAGCGCCTCCTCCACGATGACTTCCGTATCAGGCCGCGGGATGAGCACATCTCGGTTAACCTCCAGCCGAAACGACCAGAACTCCTTGCGGCCCGTAATGTAGGCGACCGGCTCGAAGGCAAGCCGGCGCTGAACCAGACCATCGAAGGCCTTGAGCTGTTCGGCGGCCACTTGTACATCGTAGTTTTTTATCAGCTCCGTGCGGTCGCAGTTTAGAAAGAAGGCCAGGAGGACTTCCGCGTCCAGCCGCGCCGTGTCTGTTCCCGCGCTCTCCAGCCGGCGCGCCGTTTGCTGAATGATTTCCCGTATAGTCATGTGTGGACACCGCTTCGGCCTGAAACCATCAGGCCTTTTTCATCCGCTCGCCGAAAATGGCGCGTCCCACGCGGACAATGGTCGCCCCCTCTTCGATGGCCACTTCAAAATCGTCCGTCATCCCCATGGAAAGCTCATCCATCGATATGCCGGGTATGGCGGCCAGGGCGATTTTATCGCGCAGATTTCGCAGGGAGACAAAATAGGGACGCGAATCCTCCGGGTTGTCCGAGTAGGGCGGCATGGTCATGAGGCCGCGAAGCTCCAGAGCAGGCAGGACGGATATCTGCCGGGCCAGCTCCAGCGCCTGTTGTGGAGCGACACCGTTTTTGGACGCCTCACCGCTGACATTGACTTCCATCAGAACATTCAGGCGCCGCCCGCTGCGGGCGGCTCTCTTGTCGAGTTCCTGCGCCAGCTCGGGACGGTCCACCGAGTGAACCCAGTCGAAAAGATTGATGACGTATTTGGCCTTGTTGGTCTGCAGATGGCCGATCATATGCCACTGGGCCGCGCCTCCCACCGAAGGTATTTTTTCGCGTGCTTCCTGAACGTAATTTTCACCGAACAAAGTGATGCCTGCATCGAGCGCCTCGCGGATGCGCTCCGGGCCGACAGTTTTACACACCGCCATGAGACGGATACTTTCCGGGTCGCGTCCGGCGCGCCCGGCGGCACGGGCGATCCTTTCTCTGATGACGGCTATGTTGGCGGCAATAGATGTAGTCATGATTTCACCTGCTGGGCTGCGCAAAAAGATTGCAGACTGAGAAGACTTCATTCGTTATTTTCACCGGCGGCCATTCTCCTGCCGGTAAGATTATCATCTTGCTCATAATGACCTCGAATGCCGGCCCGCGGCATTTATGCGCCCTGTGGCGCAAGCGTCGCGAGCAGTTTGTAAACCATCTTTATTATTTTCCCCTCACCTGTAGTGAAGAATGTTTAATTTCTTCAGTTCATCGAGCACATTGGCAAGGGGCAGGCCGATGACATTGGTGTAGGAGCCGCTTATCGAGCGGATAAAGGCAGCCCCGCGTCCCTGGGCGGCATACCCGCCCGCCTTGTCGTATGGCTCCTTTGTGCCGACATACCAGTCGATTTCTTCCGGCGCCATCTTTTTAAAACGCACGCAGGAGCGGGCGATGCCCGTCCGGCAGATTTTCGCACTCACGCATGACAGTGTATAGCCGGTGAAGACTGTATGGGAGCGATTATTGAGCCTCTGGAGCATTTCGCGTGCCTGTTTTTTGCTCTCAGGTTTGCCAAGAACAGCTCCGTCAATCACCACGATCGTGTCCGCCCCGAGCACCACAGAGGCGGGGTTTTCCCTCGCCACAGCCTGCGCCTTTTCCAGCGACAGCCTGCGTACATGCTCTTGCGGAGTTTCTGGGCCACGTCCTGCTTCGTTTATCTGCGCGGGCGCTACTTTGAAAGGAAGCCCGGCCAGTCGCAAAAGCTCTTTGCGCCGGGGGGAAGCAGAGGCCAGAATCAGTGGCAGGGATAAAGTAATCGGCATCGTGGATAAATTCCGTAAAAATCTCGGGCTTTTTTATTCCAGATAAAATATAGTCTGTCAATGGAAAACACCCATCAGGGCAACTGACACCCGGTCAGAGTGCCGGATGGATTGAGCCTTCGTAGCTATCCACTCCACGGGATGAGGTTTTGCTTCAGCCTGACCTGCCTGTACGGGGATGAAGCTGATAGTTGATAGTGGATAGCGGTTTATTACAAAAAAAGGAAGATGGCAGTGATGATAAAAAAAGCAGTCACGATTTTTTTGGTATTTTTATTGATTGCAGGCCCGGCCGTAACTGCGGCTGCGGCGGAAAAAATCGTCCGGATGAAAGTGCCCGGCTGCTTTACCTGAGGAGCGGGACGCAGGATAGGGGCTATCCTGAAAAAAATTGATGGTGTAAAAAAGCACAGGCTTGAGCGGCCCGATATACTGATTGTCTTGTATGATGATGAAAAAACCACCCTTGAGGTAATTACCGGCGCATTGGAAGGCGGCAATTTTCCCGTCCGGGGCAGACCCGTCTATTTACCGGCATTTTAGTGCCAAGTTTAAAGGAGGTGCTTTTTCCCGCCCGCCTCCAGTGCATCCACCACCTTTTTCACGTCCTGTGAGCGGCCTTTTTTACAGATGAGCAAAGCGTCTTTTGTGTCCACGACGATCACATCTTTCATGCCGATGAGGGCGACCAGCTTTTGCGGGCTGTAAACAAAAGAGTTTTTCGTGTCCTCGAGAACAGTTTGAGATCCGGCAGTCGCGGCATTGCCGTTTTCATCCCTTGCCGATATCTCCCAGAGAGTGTCCCAGCTTCCCAGATCGCTCCAGCCGAAATCAGCCGGCACCATAAGCACATTTGCGGCTTTTTCCATCACGCCGTAATCAATGGAAATCGAAGGCAGATTTTTATAAACCCTGCGTACGGTCGATGCTTCATCTGCTTTGCCCATGCCTGCCGCAATGGCCGCGAGCCCCTCATGCAACTGCGGCAGAAATTGTCTTATCTGCTCCATGATTACCGATGTTTTCCAGACGAACATGCCGCTGTTCCAGTAAAAATTTCCTTTTTCCAGAAACGCCCTGGCCTGCCTGAGGCCCGGCTTTTCACGAAATGACCTGACTTGCAATACTTTCATGCCCTCCACACGTCCGGCCGCCGCACCTCCTTCCATATAGCCGAAGCCTGTGTGCGGACTCTCCGGCTTGAGGCCGATGGTGACAAGGGCGTTTTTCTTTTGGGCCGCCGCCGCCGCCGCGGCAATGACTTTGCGGTACAGATCGGGATTGCCGATGCCGTGGTCGGAGGGGAGTACGACCATCACCGCGTCTTGGGCCCTCTTTTGAATATGGACGGCGGCATACCCGATGCAGGCAGCGGTATTTCTGCCCATCGGCTCAATCAGGATGTTTTCGACGGGAATTTCCGGCAACTGACGGATCAGCTCGCGGGCGTGTGTTTTGCCTGTGACGATTATAATATTTCGGGCGGGTATCAGAGGCTTGATGCGGTCCACCGTTTCCTGGATGATGGTCCTGTCCGTTACGATGTCGAGCAGGTGCTTTGGTTTTTTATCGCGGCTGCGCGGCCAGAAGCGCGTGCCACGTCCACCGGCCATGATCAGTGCATACATAAGTTGTTCTCCTGGCAATAGATTGGTTGTTCGTGCTCGGCCTGTCGAAGCATCCTTTAGCCTTTGGCCATGAGCTATCCACAATTCCTCTAACCCTCTAATCCTCTTCTAACTACCTTCACCGCCGGGGTTTGGCCGGGGTGTGCTTATTTATCAGGGGTTCACCAGGTAGCCGGCAATTTTATCCTGAATAATTTTCGAAGCCATGTTATTTCCGGTCACTCCTGAAAAAACACCGACGGAGGTCAGGTTGTTGTCGATATAATCGACGCGGATTTTGACTTTCTCATCGGAGATGACCGCCTTGATCACACCGCCGGAGATTTTACGTTCTTTTTCAATATCCTCGCCGCGGAGGTCCGCCACCGCCTTCAGGCAGGCCTGCCACACCGGCTCTATGTCAGCCTTGTATTGAGTGGTCAGGTAACCATCCTGATAAATAAACCTGCCGGAGTGAAACCCCATGACCTTGCCGTTGATAACCAGAGCGCTGCTGCATCCGGAAAGAAGAACGGCCGAAACGGCGAGTGCAACAATTATTCTCTTCATCATCTGCCTCCCTGTTCGCGGATATTGATGTCTTATAAAGTAAGGTTTTTCTAATGTCAATCTTCAGGCGGCAAAGCGGTGGAAAATCGCACTTGCCGCCGCCCACAAGAGAATGCCGGCCGTGACCAGTACACACACGTAGGCCAGAATTTTGCTCCAGGCGCCTTCAGGCCGCTGGTCGTTGTAGCCCATGATATAGGCCAGAAGCAGGCCGGAAAGCAGACCTCCGCCGTGCGCCCAGTTATTGATGCCGCTGAAGATGAATCCGAAAATAGCCAGGCCGATGACCCATCCCAGCGCCTGTTTGAAAATCGCTTCCCCGTAATATCCGCCGCGGCTCTTTCCGAAATAAATGATCGCGCCGATCAGGCCGCACACGGAGGCGGAGGCGCCGATTGTCAGGGGGACGCCCGCCACCACGGAAACGGCAAACCCGGCGATACCCGTCAGGATATACAGATTTATGAAGCGGTGCGTGCCGAATTCACGCAGGATGAAGGGGGCCAGCTGATAAAAGGCCAGCATATTGAACAGGATGTGCATGATGCTGCCGTGCAGAAATGACGCCGACACAAGGCTCCAGAACCTGTGAAGATGCAAAACGGGGAGCACTCCGCTTGCCCCCAGAAGCAGCAGGCTCTGATTGGAGGGGGATAAAAAACCCATAGGGCCGCCACCGCCGCGGAAGATGCCCGCGGGATCAAGAATCAAAGAAAGGACGAAAAAGGCGATGTTGACGTACAGAATGGTGCTTACCGGATTGAAAATAAACACGACGCTGCGCATTTTCCCCAATTTGTCGTGCGCACCCGGGCGGACAAGACCGCAGTAGGGGCAGATCTCTTCATCGAGGCTGATCAGCTTGCGGCAGTTTGGACATAAAATGGAGTTTCTTTTTGTTTTCATTGCCTGTTCCGGAGAGCCGGTGCTTCGCGTGACGCGGCGTTTTTTCGATATCACCGGTATTTGAGTGCCCATTTAACAACTATGAACCGCCTTGTAAAGAAAAATGCGTCCGCCGGGTTGACAGGCGGGGCAAGATGCTTGATATTGCCGGTCAAAACAGGACGGTCCAAAATGAAAGATATTTTAACACTGGAAATTGACACGGTTGCTTTCGGCGGCCATGGCATCGGCCGTGCCGACGGTCTGGTGGTGTTCGTTCCCTTTACCGCGCCCGGAGATATCGCAAAAATTGAAATCACCGCACGCCGGAAAAAATTCGCCCGCGGCCGGCTCATCGAAATTATCCGGCCGTCGCCCCATAGAACGACACCCCTGTGCCCCTACTTCGGCCAGTGCGGCGGATGCTCATACCAGCACATAGATTATGAATCACAGCTGAAAATAAAGCAGGCGCAGGTTTTGGAAACTTTTGCCAGAATCGGAGGGATCCCGAATGCGCCGGTAGCCGGGATAATCGCATCACCTGCCGTATATGCCTATCGCGGCAAAGCCCGCCTTCATACCGCCCGGGCGGCCGGCCGCCTTAAGCTGGGCTTTATGGATGTCTCCGGTGAACGGCTTGTGGATATCCGCCGTTGCGAAATCGTCGATGAAACCATCAACGAACAGATCGAACGTGTCCGAAGCACAGATGAAGGTATCAATATGCCGGATGAGCTGACCTTCTGGTCCTATCCGCACGGCGATTTCGGAGATGGAGTTTCCCGCGTCGTCCTCACAAAAGAGTTTTCAGTCCCGCATGATGGATTTTTTCAGGCCAATTTGCATCTGACAGACCGCCTTGTTGCCGAAGTGGGGCGTTTGCTTGCCCGGACGCCCGGAAGAACCGTTTTGGATGCCTGCTGCGGAGCGGGGTTGTTTTCAGTTCTGCTGGCACACCGGTGCCGGCGGGTGATCGGCGTGGAAATCAACGAACAATCTGTGGCCCATGCCCGGAAAAACGCCCTTCGCCACAATGTGGCCAATGCAGAGTTTATCTGCGCGGATCTGCAGCACATGCTCAAAAACCATGATCATCGCCGCCAGCCGATAGATCTGGCCATATTGAACCCGCCCCGCACGGGCCTTGCGGCAGAGGTTCTTCACATGCTGGGCGGGGCGGGCATACCGGAGATAATCTATATTTCCTGCGACCCCGCCACACAGGCCCGCGACGTCCGTTTACTGACCGAAAAGGGCTACAACCTGATATCTCTTCAGCCTCTGGACATGTTCCCGCAAACCAGGCATGTGGAAGTGGTTGCATTTTTGCAAAAGGAACTTTCCGGGAAGGAAAAAATCCAGTGATTCCGTGCTATTTTCTTGCGGCGGGACGGTTTTTAATCCGGAGGCATAATTTTGGTTGACAAATGGCGGAGAACGGTATAGCGAACGCCCTTGTATTTTAAGTGCCGTTTCAGTTTGTTGCTTTGTGATAAGTATAATGAGCACCGCTGATTTCTGCCTCCTTTTCCTTATCCCTTTGCGCTCATAAATATTGTCTGGTAGTCTTTTTTTAATGCTGCGGCCGTAATAATATTTCAATCTCCGACCGTTGCTTGAATTTGACCCGATTTTCGTTTTTAGATGGTATCCGATGACTGTTAAGAAAGACCCTTACAATCTGTTTGATGCCGTGCAATTTGCCGATGCCTGGCCGCCTGCGGCCAAATCTGCGCCTGATCCGGCGCCCGATCCGGAAGGCGATGGCGATGACGAGCTGACATACGGCACGGAGACGATTCTGCTTGTGGACGACGAAAAGATCGTCGTTGACGTGGCGCGCGAGATGCTTGAATACCTCGGCTATCAGGTAATAGTCGCCATGAACGGCAAGGAGGCGATTGACATCTACGCCGAGAAAAAAGATCAAATCGATCTCGTCATTCAGGATATGGTCATGCCGGTAGTGGACGGCGCCGCGGTTTTTGCGGCGCTCAAGCAGATGAACCCGCATGTCAAGGTCATCCTGGCCAGCGGCTACGTTTACGACGATAAAATGAGAAACATGATGAAGCAGGGGTGCCGGGCCTTCATGTCCAAACCCTTCAGACTGAAGGACCTTTCCGCCAAAACCAGAGAAGTTCTGGATTCTCCGTAAAACTTCACACTAAAAAATGATGGCTTTCCCGGGAAAATACTGCTAATTTCCCGCGTCATACAAATAATCACGTTCTATTTCAGGGGAGGATAAAATGGCATCAAAAACAAAAGAAGTCAGGCTTGAGCAGCGCCGCGTACTGGAGCAGAAGCTGGAGATGAGGCTTAAAAAGCTTGAGGAAGAAGGACAGGCAAAAGAAAAAATCGCCAAAGACGCGATTGTAAAAAACCTGAAAGCTCAAATTAAAGAAGCGAACATGCGCATTGCCGCTATCGATAAAAACGCGACACAGGTCGAGAACCTCAGGCAGGCCAAACAGCAGAAACTGGCGGAAAAAGCGGCAGAGGTAAAAGAGCCCAAAAAGAAAAAACAAAAAGAAGCGCCCGAAGAAAAAGAATCCAAAAAGAAAAAGACCCAGGCGCCCCAGGCTCCTCAGCAAAAGAAAGCCGCAAAAAAATAAAATAACGCGGCCAAATACGCTACCGCGCAAAAGGGCAGACCGGAAAAAACCAGGCCTGCCTTTTTTTGTGCCCGCGCGGGAGGACTATTCTTTTCCGGGGGGGGTGGTGAGGGGGATAAAACGAAAGTGTGAAAAATGGTTGACGCTACATTTTGACATGAAGACACCGGATATTATTCATTTCGAAGCACCGGTTTAGAAACAGGTTGCGGTATGAACGTTGGTCGCGTGTAACCAAGCTTATAAAGACTTGTTTCCTGTCCGAATAATCCGGACGAGCGCTGTTCGAGGGTGTAAAAAGCGCGATTTATTTCGGCCATGATCGATTAAGAAATAATTGTTTACAATTTGTGCGTGAATAGATAAGATTGTTGACCATAGAAGATTAAAACGTCAACAATTCGGTGTATGGCCATTTTGTCTAGTTGACGTTTTGCTTCTGGACGAGGGGAATAATTATCTGTATGAGCGCCAAAAGACAACAGAAAAGCATGGATTTT
>CAYWRV010000057.1:0-11129 GCA_964460865.1 uncultured Smithella sp.
TTTAGTGCCAGGCTTTTGCTGATTAAAAAGCTGCCACACCAGAAGAAATACAAGAAGCACCGTCAAAACAAGTGCAATATTTTTTTGAAATTGGTTCAATATTTCTCTCCTTAAATTTGTTTGCCAACCATTATAATAATATCTTTATTAACTCAAATATTTTCTTATGATAAGCAGGCCTTGTCTTAACCCAGCGGTATAAGCTCAAGCGAGACGACATTTTTCGTCTCCGGCGTTATTTTCACCCTTTCGCTCGGGTGCATATTCTCGATCCAGACAACTGATTCGTCATCAACCAGCAAAGCTATTTTCTCTCGATCCGTACGTGTAATTTTGCGGTCAATGAAGAGTTTTTTTATCTTTTGTGTTCCGTCCATGCCCAGTGGCGTGATTCGATCTCCTTTTCGACGGTTTCGCACCACCAGAGGTCCGTTTATTTTATCCGCGTCAATAAATACTCTGCCCCCGCTACCGAATTCCACGTCTCGGGCACAGTGACGTTTTACGGACAAAATCATCCGTCTTTCTTTAATAATCACTCGATCCGGAATTGTCACCCCATATTCGTAATCCGGATTGCCCTCCCCCGTTTGCTGGGAAATTACGACCAGGCCATAATTTTTCCGGGCAACCAGGCGATGCGAAAGGGAGATGCTCTTGCCTGTGGCACCATCGGCAATCAGGCGGAAAACCGATTCAATATGGGCAAACGAAAATCCTCCACCTGCCGGCGCCATGCCCTCTAACAAAGTTTTCACGAGACGATATCCAATCGCTGGATGCAGTCCTTTGAAATAGTCAACCGCTACAGAAACAGACCCGGTCGTTTTTTCTATGTGTGCCGATGAGAGAATTTCTTCGATACACGCCTTGAAGTACTCCTCATCACGCCGTAAAACTTCCGCCATCCGGGAGAGGGTTTTTTCTATGGAGGGGTTATATTTTTCTTTTAAAAACGGGATTAGCTCATGGCGGATGCGGTTTCGCAGATAGACATCGCTGGTATTGGATGAATCTTGACGATACCCTATTCCTTCTTTATTCAGATATTCGGTGATTTCCTGCCGTGAAACTTCGATAAGCGGACGAATATATTTGTTGTCCCTCACCGGCAGGATGCCCCTTAAGCCGGCCGGCCCACCACCGCGTAACATATTGAGAAGTACCGTCTCCGCCTGATCATCGAGGTGATGACCCAGGGCAATTTTACCAGTGCCGCACTCCGAGGCGACGCGATCAAGAAACGTGTACCTCTCGCGCCGGAAATAATCCTCCGGCGACATGCCCCGGGGAACATCCGGCCGGGTGATTTTTCCCGCCTTAAGCACAAGGTCGTATTTTTGCGCCAGTTCCCGGCAAAAGGCCTCGTCCTCATCCGCTTCCCTGCCGCGCTGGCCATGATGGAAATGGGCCGGAAAGAGTTTCAGGCCAAGCTCGACAGACAGGCAATGCAGTAGCGACAAAAGAGCCGAGGAGTCAGCACCGCCGGAAAGAGCAACTAAAATACGTTCCCCTCTCTCCATGAGCGAGTATTTCCTGATTGTCTTTTTGATTTTTGTGATCATTATTGGAACATCGTATTAATTTCAATAAGATCCTCACAGTAAAAATCAGCACCCATCTTCAGGAGCGTCCGCTTGTCTCCCAGTCCGTTTAAATAGCAGCAAGATATTATTCCGGCGTTTTGAGCGGCGGCGACATCGTTGATTCCATCGCCGATAAGAACAGCTTTTTGAGGCGCCACAGAGTATTTTTCCAGAAGATATTCGACCGAGCGGGGGTCGGGTTTAAGGTAAGGGGTAGAGTCGGCACCGACAATTTCCATGAAGTAACGGTCAACCCGTAAAGAGCGGGCGATGGCGGAAGCCAGATGATGGCGTTTATTTGTCAAAATTACCTTCATTTTATGACCGAAATATTTCAGGACACCCTCGATATTCGGGCACAAATCTGTTTGATCCATCATGTGCTTTTCGTAGTGCGATCCGAAAATGGTTATCGCCTCTTTCATTCGCTCCTTGTAGCGCCCGTCAAGCGCCCTTTCCAACAGCTTAATCAAGCCATCTCCGATAAAACTGATTATTTCGCTGTGTGGAAGTGGCGAAAGCCTCATTGATAACAGCGTGTGATTGACTGAATTTACAATATCAGCTCCCGTGTCCGCCACCGTCCCGTCGAAATCGAAAATCATCAAATCAACTTTTTTCATCTTTTCCACCTCCGCCGGTTGTATAGCCGACAGCAGATGCAAAAACAAGCACCTTCAGAGGCACAAGACTCCCAAATATCGTTTGACCGCCGTTATCCGGTATGTTAAATGTTTAACAATTGCATGATGATGAATCGGTTAGGCGGTCATTCCAACCGGTTCCTCATCTGTTTACACCCAATTGGCAGGGTATTTGAATAAGTGATGAACCATGGCAAAAACTAAACACCCGCTTGCGTTTGCCATCATCGGCACCGGCATGGTAGGTACAGCCATCGGTGCTCTTTTAAAAAAAGCGGGGCATAAGATTGCGTCACTGGCTGATACCTCGCCCGCTAACCTCACAAGAGCCTCTGTCTTCTTGGGGAAAATTCCCTCCTTCCAGGACCCGGCACAGGCTGCCGTGAAAGCCGACTGTCTCTTGATTACCACACCGGACGATGTAATTGGTCAGGCCTGTTCCTACGTTGCTCAAAGAGCGAACCTTAAAAGGAAGAAGGTATTTCACATGAGCGGCGCGGGCGGCCTCGACCTTCTGGAACCAGCAACCCGCGCCGGCGCCGTGGTCGGCTGTATTCATCCTCTGCAGAGTTTTTCCAGTATCGAGGGAGCGATAAAAACCATTCCCGGCAGCTACTTCGGAGTGACTGCCGGACGCGGCTCAAAAAGCCTTGCCACATCGCTGGTACACGATCTGGGCGGTATCCCCATCAACGTCACCTCCAGGCAAAAACCTCTTTATCATCTGGCAGCCTGCATGGCTTCCAATTATCTGGTGACTCTGATGAGCCTGGTTGAATCAGTGTCCCGCTCCATCGGTTTTTCAAAAAAAGATGCCGGGCAGGCTTTTCTGCCGCTTGTTTACGGCAGCCTTAAAAATATCGAAGCACAGGGCTCTGCCAAAGCGCTCACCGGTCCGATCGCCCGCGGTGATGCAGGAACGATCCGCAAACATTTGCTCGCTCTGACAGATAACCTTCCGGAACTGGCCCCGATATATACACAACTGGGACACGCCACGATAAATCTGGCCTTAAAGAAAGGAACTCTGACACCTGATCAGGCAAAAATAATTTCGGGTCTTTTGAAAGGAGTCGAAAATGAGCGTACAAAATAAAATCACCCACAGGACAATCATTGACATCAGGAACATGAAAACCGCCGGCGAGAAGATTTCCATGCTGACAGCCTACGACTACCCCATGGCCTGCATTCTGGATGAATGCGATATCGACATCATCCTCGTTGGCGATTCTCTGGGCAATGTGATTCTGGGCTATGAATCGACGCTGCCAGTGACAATGGATGACATGGTGCGTCACACTCAGGCTGTTACCCGCGGTGCCCAAAAGGCCCTTATTGTTGCGGACATGCCGTTTATGTCATATCAGGTATCGGTGGAGTCAGCCCTTTTCAATGCCGGTCGCCTGTTGAAGGAGGGAGACGCACAGGCCGTGAAACTGGAAGGCGGCCGTGAGCATGCCGATATCGTCTATAAGATGACATATGCCGGTATTCCCGTCATGGCACATCTCGGGCTTACACCGCAATCAGTGAATCAACTAGGCGGCTACAAGGTTCAGGGAAAAAATGAGGACGCGGCCAAAAACATCATGCGTGACGCTAAAATTTTGGAGGAAGCAGGCGCTTTTTCGCTGGTTCTCGAATGCGTACCTCAGACGCTGGCAAAAGAAATCAGCGCCTCACTCGCGATACCGACCATCGGTATCGGTGCAGGTCCGGACTGCGACGGACAGGTTCTCGTGATAAACGACATGCTGGGTATCTCCGACCGCAGCCTGCCGAAGTTTGTGAAAAAATACGCCCAACTGAAGCAGGAAATCAAAAATGCTGTGAAAAGCTATATCAGCGAGGTAAAAACGGCGGCGTTCCCCGATGAGGAGCACAGTTACAAATAATTCACTTTGACGGGTCTTGTGAAAACTGTTTGAGCATTTGTGTATAGGTGCCGACCAGAATATCCGGGTGGACAAAGTAGTCCGGCCTTAATTGAAAATGCACATCTACAAGACGTTTGGCTGTCTGATCGAGCTCACCTCCGTCTTTCAGCGCATCGGCAAGTCTTGCAGTCATCAGCCGGGCCGCCTTTTTGCTCTCGTCAATATAACGCTTGGCCTCATCTTTCATAATGTAGCCGTAATGGTCGGCGCAGATAATTTCAGCATCGAGCTTGGCAAGCTTGTCCAGGCTTTCCTGGTATTTTTCAAAACTTGATCCCGCTGCAATAACATACTCATCACGATAGGGAATGGCCACTGCGTCGGAAGGGAACAGAGCGCTTATTTCCTGTACATATGCGGATATAGAGCAGGAGGAGTGACCGGGTGTTTCATAAATTTGCACCGTTCGCCCTCCGAGATCAATTACGCTTCCCTGCCTGACAATCTCGCCTTGCATATCATCCCGCCACTGCCAGTCAAAATCATCCAGTACTTCCGTGGAGCCTTTGACTCTTTGGCACACCTTCAACATGAATTCGTTAATCACGCCCGCGGCACGCGGTCTGGCCAGAAGCTCCCAGGCACGGGCCGAGGCGTAAAGAGTAATAAAGGGGAATTTTCTTTTTAAATAAGGAGCCATCCCGACATGATCGAAGTGGCTGTGCAAGATAACCAGATGTTTAATTTTTTCTGCCTCGATACCCCAGGAGCGAAGTTGTTCCAGATAATCCGGCAGGGCATGGCTTAAACCGGCGTTGACGAGGGCGAAAGAGTCCGCCCCCTCCACCAGATAAACACTGGACTCCGGAGTGCCCAGCATCCAGAGTCCTTCAAAAATTTGTCCCGGCTGTTTGACTCTCATCAGTTTTCATAATAGACAATATCTGCCTTTTTCCGGAGGTCGTCGAGGAGCCTCGTAAATACGTCGGCTTCCTTTTGTTGCTCCAGATGGAGAGCGATGCTGTCCCTTACCTCGTCCAAAGGAACCAGACTTGCCGGCGTACGTCCGAGAACTTCAATTATGTGATAGCCGAACTCGGTGGTCACGACAGGTCCTACCACGTTTATCTCCTGGCTGAATGCCGCATCTTCAAAGGGCTTTACTGTTTGATCTTTTTTGATTTCGCCCAGATCCCCCCCATTTTCTTTACTGGGGCACTCCGAATTCTGGCGGGCGATTTCCGCAAAATCCGCTCCGTCGAGGATCTGTTTTCTTAAATTCTCTATTTTTTCCTTTTTCTCAGCCTTGGTTTTTTCATCATCTTTCGGGCTCAGCGTCACCAGAATATGGCGCGCATGCACTGATTCGTCCGTTTTAAACTTGTCTGCATTTTCCTGATAGAATTTCTTTATTTCCTTTTCCGAGGGAGCTTTCTTTCCTCCCATTTCCTTTTCCACCAGTTTTTTTATTTTGATACCCAGAACAATATCATCGCGTGTGACATCATTTTCCTTCAGGAAAGCCGACAATTCCTTATCAGGTGGAAGCTGGCTTTTTATTTCTTCATAAAACATCTCAATATCTTTTTGTGATGCGGTGATCTTTTTTCTGTCAGCCTCTTTTTGCAAAACTGTTTTCACCACAAACTCTTCGACAAGTTGCCTTCTGATCCCTTTTTCCAGCTCTTTTATCTTCTCGGGCGGAACAATCTCTTTATAGGGTTTCATTTTATTTCTGACTTTGACGGCAAGTTCTGATTTTTTCAGGATACTACCATCGACGCTGACGACCTCGTCCTTGTGGTCAGCCTGAGCGTCTGCTGTTTCTTCGCCCATATGCTCTTCGGGTTCTGCCACTGTCTGCTCTTCCAGTTTAGGTTCAGACACATCTACATCGGTGGGTTTGGCATCTTCTTTTTTCCCGCACCCGATCGATACGGCAATAGTGAGAGCTGCTAAAAAACAGAGTGATTTTTTTAATATTGTCTTCATCCGGTTCCTCCCGCGACACATAAATGATTGAAAAACGTCTTAAGCTATATTCAAATACCCGAGAGCAAGTCAAGCGGATAATGCTTGTGCGATATATATCACGTCACCCGACGTAGCCACGATAGAATATCAACAAGATTGCCTGATTCCGGGACTTCTCCGCTGTAAAAATCATCCGCCAAGCCTGCACCTGCCAATCTTGATATTCCTTTCATTGCCTGAACATAATCCATGCGCTGGTAGTTTTCCTTGGTGAGAAAGTTAATCAACTTCAATGTTTCAAAACCGTCGAACCAGTGGTGAAAATTCTTTTTTAAAACTTCTTTTGTGGTGGCGTTGGCACTGATTTTAGTCCAGACTGGAACAAATCCTCTGGCAATCAGAAATTGTGCGAGCACAGGATCAATTTTGCGTGCCTCTGAAAGAAGGAAATCAGCTGAACGGCCTGCAGAGTGCATGGTCAGTTCGAGCCAACATTTAAGTATTTCAAACACACGTGGCTGATAAAAGATTTTTGTGTTTTTTTTCATAGATATCAGTTTTCCCATGGCTGCGCCGGTACCGAAGGGAACTCTTCCGGAAATACGCGCCGATGGATAGACCCTGGTTTCATTTATCAGTCTTATCGGTCCGGCTTTGGCCAGTTTGTTCAAAAAATAAAAATCCTCACCTGCCGCCCGCCTGTTCATGCCTCGTACGGCCAGATAAGCATCCTCGGTGGTCGCCATTGTTGACCCGATACTATGAAACGCATAAGGCGAGCGGGCGTATTTCAGGCCGGCCACCCAGTAACGAAGATAAATCTCATACAATGTGATTGCGTCCTGCAAAGCAGGCTCTTCGCTAGTTTGATGTTCATAAGCGATCACGCCTGCGTGTGCCCGCCGTGAATTGAAAACATTGCGCAGGGCCTGCAGGTAATCGGGGCTCACCAAAGTGTCTGCATCGAGATTCAGAAGAAGCCGCGGCGAATAATTACCCCTCATACCGGGCAGACTGAGGGCGGCATCCATACCGATTTTACGCGCCATGCCGACACCGCCTGCTCGCCAGGGTATCTCCCTGCCAGGTGAAGAGGCGTCAATGACGCCAAGCCTTAAACAGCTTGAGACAATCTTTTGTATTACGGGCCCAAGATTCTCCGCCGCGGCTGGTATCTCTTTTTTCATCAGCGCGCGTAACAGTGCGAGTGTGTCGGCGTTATCGGCCCGGTCCGATGGGTGAGCATCGGCCTTATTGTTTATCACACAGATGACAAGCGTATCATCCAGGACCGTGGGATTATTTGCTGCCAGAGAGGCCAGTGTTTCGAAAATATGTTCTTTTTCCGCCAGGGCGGGAATGATGACAACCTGAGAAATATCTTCTAAAGAGCCTCCTTCAAGTTCCCAGGGATGACCGGCTGCGTATTTATTCAAATAATCGTCGAGTAGCGAGGATTTTTTCATTTTAGTACTTCCGTGGCCCTGCTCTGAATCGTGTCATAGTCGTGAGCCCCCACCCAATGGATTTGGATGCCTTTTTTTTCCATGCGCCGAAACCAGGTCATCTGTCGTTTGGCAAATTGGCCAATAGCCGTTTCGAGGCTGTTGATCATCTCTTCTGTGGTCATCTGTTTTTGGAGATAGCGGGCCACATAGCGGTACTCCAGCCCGAAACTGTCGAGCCTCTCCCAGGAAAGCCCTCCGGCCTGCAGTCGGGCAACCTCCTCGACCAGCCCGGCATCCAGTCTCTCTTTCAGGCGTGCCGCTATTCGTTTTCTTAACTGCGGCCTGGGCCAGTGAACACCGAAAACATAGGCATTAATCTCAGGTCTTTGTATATTTACACCGGTTTTATTTTTTCTGGCCTGCTCGATTTCTATTTTCCTGATTAGCCGCTCGCGATCCTCAAGGTCGGTTTTGTTGTGCAAATCAGGCTTCATCGCCAGAAGAATATCTTGCAGTTCATTTATCGGTTTATCAGCCAGTTCCCGTCTTAATTCTTCATGACTGCCTGCCTCAGGCATCTCATAGGCGGCCAGAACCGCTTCCAGGTAAAGGCCCGTTCCCCCTACTACAATCGGTAATATGCCCTTTGCGCGCAATGATCTGAAAACATCATAGAATCTTTTCTGATATTCAAAAACGTTAAACTCCTGGCGTGGATCAATGATATCGATTAAATGGCTGGGAATGGTCGTGTCCGGCAGGCGATATTCAGAAAGGTCCTTACCTGTCCCCAGATCCATGCCGCGGTAGACCTGCCGGGAATCTGCTGAAATTATTTCGCCTTGCAGATAAGACGCGAGCTTCACTCCCAGTCTTGTTTTGCCCGAAGCCGTCGGTCCCAATATGACGATCATATTTTTTTTCAATGCCAAATCCGAATGAAAAAATATCAAAAAAAATGCCCCGTGCGGACAGCGGGGCATTTTCTCAAGTTAACAAATGGATTTACTAAAGTGGCGTTACGCTGACTGCGCTGGGGCCTTTGCTACCCTGTTCGATTTCGAAACGGATTCTCTGGCCCTCATAGAGAGTTTTAAAACCAGTGCCGGTAATGGCGCTATAGTGTACAAAAACATCTCCACCTTCATCGTTTTCAATAAACCCGAACCCCTTCTTCTCGTTAAACCATTTTACCTTTCCTTCTGCCAATGCTTAAAGTCCCCCTTTCTGAATTTGTCTCCTGCAGCCAAGACCGTCAGGAAACTAAAAAAAACCGCCAAGGCCCTTCCGCGTGAAAGAGCCTTAAGCGGTTTATCACAACTTTACAAAATAACTTCGCACTAAA
Organism: uncultured Smithella sp.; assembly: GCA_964460865.1. GTDB lineage: Bacteria > Desulfobacterota > Syntrophia > Syntrophales > Smithellaceae > UBA8904. Next base: position 8,878 of record CAYWRV010000057.1, read on the forward strand.
AATTTCCCGAAAATACAATTCATGCATTTGCCACCGGCCGGTCCGTCGACACCTGATAGGAATCTTTAACATTATTTTTATTAAAATCAAGCTTTTTCTTCTAAATATTTTTTTAAAACTCCCGCCAGCATACCCTCCCGGCCGCTGTAAAAATGGTCTGTGCCACCCAGCATCACAAACTCTGCACCCAGTTGCAGCGCTTTTTTTCTCAAGGCGTCCGGGTCACAAAACATATCCGAGTCGCCGCAGACAATCAGCTTCACAGCCGGGGTTTCATAACTCCAGTCAAAATCAAAATATTTATCCGGAGGAGAAATCAAAATAATATTGCTATTATACAATCCGCCGTCGGCAAGCAGGCGGCAGGCAACCCAGGCCCCGAATGAATAGCCCGCCAACACAATTTGTGTAACACCGTGGCTTTTTAAAAAATCGCATCCTGATACAATATCCTGTTTCTCCCCCCTGCCCTCATCATAGGTTCCGCTACTGCTGCCGACACCGCGGAAGTTGAAGCGTAGTGTGGCATATCCGTGTGCCGAAAAAACCTTCTGGACGGTTTCCACAACGTTATTGTGCATCGAACCTCCCATCAGGGGGTGAGGATGGCATATAACGACTCCATGCTCCCCCGTAGCAGGACGGTACAGGCCCTCTCCCTTGAGTACTCCGTTTTTCCAAAACACATGCTCTTCTTCAGGCATAAACTAGATTTCTCCCGTCCGGTGGCAGGCACTCCACCTGTTTTGGCCTGCGGGCCTAAGCTTCGGCTTTTGTTGGAGACATATATCGATTTTGTAGCTGCAGCGGTTGCTGATACGACATCCGGCATTTGGCGCTTGAGTTGTTTCACCACGCACCATACCTGCCTGTTTTCTTCCCCCCGGCACACAGGAAGGAATGGCCGCAAGCAGCATTCTCGTGTAGGGGTGGGCCGGAGCGTGGTAGAGGTCGTGCCTGTCGGCCACCTCCACAATCTGTCCAAGATACATCACGGCGATCCGCTCCGATACATGCCGGATCACATTGAGGTCGTGTGAAATAAACAAATAGGTCAGGCCGAATTCATCTTTGAGGTCCTTGAGCAGGTTCAGTATCTGTGCCTGAATGGAGGCATCCAGCGCGGAAACAGGTTCGTCGGCAATAATCAGCCTGGGCTGCAGTACCAACGCGCGTGCGATGCCGATACGCTGCCTCTGGCCGCCGCTGAACTCATGGGGATATCTCCTTGCCTGCTCGTGGGTAAGCCCCACTTTATCCATAATCTTTAAGGCAGCTTGCCTGTTTTGCTCACGGCTGCCCGAGGAGTGAATCTTGAGCGGCTCTGTAATCATCCCCAGTGCCGTCTTACGGGGATTGAGTGATGAATAAGGATCCTGGAAAACCATCTGAACATTGCGACGGTAGGCTTTCAGTTCCTCTGAAGAGAAGGCGAAAATATCACGCCCCTCAAATATAACCTTTCCTTTTTGCGGCTCCTCCAGACGCATGAGAATACGGGCAAGTGTTGACTTTCCGCAACCTGACTCACCCACCAGCCCCAGCGTCTCACCTTCGAATATCTGTAAGTTGACATCATCGACGGCCTGAACAACACCGGTCCGCTTTTGTAAAAATCCCCCACCCAGGGTGAACTCTTTATACAGCGACTCTATGTTCATCAGGAGTTTCTTCATGCGTTGCTCTTTTTCTCAATGAATCATATTTAGCGGAAAATAGCAGGCGGCAAAATGCTCCTTTTCAACCTCGTTCAAAGACGGCTCCTGTCTGCGGCAGACATCCTGAACCCGGGCACAGCGGTCGGCAAAGCGGCAGCCGGGCGGAAGATTGTAAAGGCTGGGGACGGTGCCCGGAATAGTCTTCAGATAGCCCCCGTTTTCATCCGACGCATCGCAGCCTGCAGGCCGTGACTCAATTAGGCCTATCGTGTAGGGGTGTGCAGGACGAGCAAACAGTTTGTCCGCCGGAGCCAGCTCCACCACCTTCCCCGCGTACATCACCGCAACTTTTTGTGTCATCTGGGCGACCACTCCGAGATCGTGGGTGATCAGCATGACCGCCATATTGTTTTTGGCCTGCAAATATGAAATGAGATTGAGAATCTGCGCCTGTGTGGTTACATCGAGAGCTGTGGTCGGCTCGTCGGCCAGAAGCAGACGGGGCCGGCACGACATCGCCATGGCAATCATCACTCTTTGCCTCATCCCACCGCTCAACTGGTGGGGATAATCCCTTGCCCTTCTTTCCGGCGA
>CAYWRV010000058.1:0-11102 GCA_964460865.1 uncultured Smithella sp.
GTTTCCGCCACCGGCAGCTATGACTACGGCCTTGCCGCCCTCGCTCTGGTGTGCGTTGTTTGTTCTGTGTTGTCATTCCTGCTGGGACGCGCAGTTAAGTATTGATGAGCCGGCCTTTCATGCTTTGACAGGCCAGGCATGAACGGCCAATAAAACGCGAAGCGCAACCGCTAATGTCCCCCGCTTGCCCTGAGCTTGTCGAAGCATGCCCTGAGCCTGCCGAAGGGGGCGGCGGGGGTGGCCCGCTTTAGCGGGCCGGGGGTGGAAAAAAGGTCGTAAACTTGCGTGATTCCTTCCCCTGATCCCCTCCAAAGGGGGAGATTCAAAAAGGCTAGGTATTTGCCTCTTCGAGTGCCGGAGTAACAATTCCACAGTTACATATTCAACGATATTTAGCGGGCTGAAGGTGTTTAAACTCTGTTGAGGAATATTTTCGGTTGACAAAGGTTTGCTCTTATGAAATAAAAGTATGCCAGTAGTAAACAATGTTATGCGTTAATTATGGGTTTGGCGCCACATAAATGGCAAAAGGTTTCCAGATATGAAACAAAAACCCCTGATCAATGAAGCAGACATCGGCAAAAAAATCAAATCATTGCGAAACGCGAAACGCATAACATTGGAAAGACTTGCGCTTCAGACCGGCTTCACGAAAGGATATTTGTCCAAGGTTGAAGCCTCTGCCAAGGCCCCCCCCATTTCCACCCTGGGAATTATCGCACGGGCACTAGGTAGCAACATTTCCACGCTGCTGGGGGAAGACTCCTTCACCACATCTCTGTGTCTGGTCAAAAAATCCGACAGACCACTCATCACGCGGGCTGGAAGCAATGTCGGCTACTCCTACGAAGCGGTTGCCCATGAGTTTAAAAATAAATTGATGGACCCGTTTGTCCTCACGCTTCCCTCGAAAACGAAGAAAAAAATTATTTACCAGCATGAAGGCCAGGAACTGCTTTTTGTGTTGGAGGGGACGATGCTTTTTCACTACGGTGATCAAGAGGTTATCGTAGAAGAGGGCGACTGCGTTTACTTTGATTCCAGCATACCACACTACGGGGAGTCGACTGGTTCTGTAGCAGTCAAATGTTTCATGGTTATAGTAAATGCCGAAGGTAAATAAAACCAGCAGGATGGCGGCAGTGCCGGGCAGAAAGCATCCATGTTGCCAAAACGACGGTTGTAGAAAGGAAGGGATATGAACGAATTTCTGGTGTTTTTTCTGCACGGTCTTGCCTATGCCGGGCTCCTCTTTCTGGTATCTGCGGGACTGACTCTTGTGTTCGGAATGATGAATGTTCTGAACTTCGCCCACGCGGCCATGTATATGCTCGGGGCCTATTTCTCCTACACGATTGTAATGCAGATGACAGGGCAGTTCTGGATGGCTCTCATGATTTGTCCGGTCATTTTATTTGTGATCGGTGCGCTTGTGGAAAAGTTCCTGCTCAGGCGTGTTCATCGCTATGGCCATGTCCAGGAGCTTCTTTTGACCTTCGGCCTGGCCTATATCATCACCGAGCTGGTCAAGTGGTACTGGGGAAACTATCCTCTGGCTATTAACGTAAGCGGATTTCTGAACGGGACGGTTTCCATTTTCGGATTAATTTATCCCATCTATCGAATTTTCATATTTATCTGCGCCGTCCTGGTCGGCGCTGTGATGTCATTGATTATTTATAAAACCCGACTGGGCATCATCCTTCGGGCTGCGGTCAACGACAGCGAGATGGCCAACACGCTGGGCACCAACGTGCCGCTGGTTTTCATGGGCGTGTTTGCTTTCGGTGCGGCGCTTTCGGGCTTTGCCGGCGTGATCGCCGGACCTCTGCTTTCGACTTTTCCCGGCATGGCTCAGGAAATTCTCCTGGATGCCTTCGTCGTCATTGTTGTGGGAGGTTTCGGAAGTCTGGGGGGCGCCATTTTGGCCTCATTAATCATCGGTGAGCTTCAGTCCTTTGGTGTCCTTTTGTTTCCCAAGTTGTCCATGGCGCTGGTGTATTTGTTGATGGCGGCCGTTCTGATCATCAAGCCGTCGGGTCTGTTTGGCGAGGAGTCATGATGAAAAAGACAAGTCATTCCCTGATCACCATTGTTGCAATTTTCGCGGCGGCGGCGCTAATGCCTTTCGTTCTCAGACAATATCATCTGAACATGCTGACCGAAATCATAATTTTTGCGCTTTATGCGGTCAGCTATAATCTGTTGCTGGGCTATGCCGGTCTGCTTTCTTTCGGGCATGCGTCGTTCTTCGGCCTCGCCGCCTTTGCTACAGCCGTAGCCATTACCCATATTCCGGGGCTTTCAATCTGGAGCGCCATACTGATCAGTATGGCGGTGACCACCCTGGCCGGTTTTGTTCTGGGCGGGTTGCTCCTGCGGCACAAGGGCGCGTACTTTGCCTTGCTGACCCTGGCTTTCAATTCAATTTTATATGCCATTGCCACAAAATGGCATTCCGTCACCGGAGGTGATGACGGTTTGAGTATTGCGCGTCCGGATCTGACGTTGGGATTTACGACCATCTCCATAGCCGGCCTGACTAACTTTTATTATTTGACATTAATTGTGCTCGGTGCAGCAATTATCTTTTGTTGGTATTTCACGAAAACATCAATGGGCCAGACAGTGCTGCTCATGCGCGAAAACGAAGAGCGTATGAAGTTTTTGGGCTACAATACAAACATCAGCCGATTGATACTTTTTGTTTTTGCAGGTGCTGTCGCTGGTCTGGCAGGCATTTTTTACACTTTCCATTTTCAGTTTGTCTCTATTTCCGCCATCAGCATTGATATGACCACGACGGTTCTATTGATTGCTTTTGTCGGCGGTACGAAGAAATTCTGGGGGCCGATCCTTGGCGCATTTGTGTACATTATTCTTCAGAACTTTTTAAGTGACATCACCGACCGCTGGCCGCTGCTCATGGGGTTGATTTTTGTCCTCATGGTGCTGTTCGTTCCCGGCGGCCTGTCTGATGTAATCTCCAATTTGCGGCAGAAGATTTTTGGCAGAAAGAATAACAAAAATGGAAAACTCACCACGGCAGAGGAACTGAAATCATGAGTGACTATCTTCATATAAAGAATGTTCACAAGGATTTTTCTGGGTTAAAGGTCCTGACAGGTGTAGATTTCAAAGTAAGGGAAAAAGAACGGCATGCTGTTATTGGTCCCAACGGGGCAGGTAAAACGACTCTTTTTAACATCATAAGCGGTATGTTTAAGCCGTCCTCCGGAACTATTTTATTCAAGGGGGAGGACATATCCGGCAAGCCGCCGCATACCTTGAATCGGCTGGGTCTTTCGCGCTCTTTTCAGATCACCAACGTATTTCAGGAACTGAGCGTTTTTGACAATGTTTTGTCCGGCGTGCGTTCTCGGAACAAGCTCCGCTACAACTTTTTCAAAAGGCCGGCCATGAATCGTGCCGTAACTGAGAAAACCGAGGCTATCTTAGATAGAGTTGGCCTCACAGGCGTCGAAGGCGAGCCGGCCAGTTCTTTATCATATGGACAGCAGCGCGCCCTGGAAATCGCCATCGCCCTTTCCACAGATCCGGAATTGATACTGCTCGATGAGCCGACGGCGGGTATGACACGGGAAGAAACGGAACATGCTATAAAAATGATTGATCAGGTTACAACGGGTCTCACACTGATTATTATCGAACATGACATGGATGTTGTTTTTTCACTTGCCGATACGATTTCCGTGCTGCATCATGGCGCGATACTTGTCTGTGACTCTCCGGACAATATACGCTGCGACCAGCGGGTGAAAGACGCTTATCTGGGGGAAGGATAATCATGTTAGAAGTCAAGGGAGTTCACAGCTATTATGGTAAGAGCCATATCCTGCATGGCGTTTCTCTCGAACTCAAACAAGGGGAACTGGTTTGCCTTCTTGGCAGAAATGGAGTCGGCAAATCTACTACCCTGAAAAGTATTATGGGTGTGGTGCGACCTGCTGCCGGCAGCATTAAGTTTTGTAGTCAGGAACTCTGTGGCAAGGAGCCTTACAGGATAGCCCGTCTTGGTGTCGGGTATGTCCCCGAAGACAGGCGAATTTTCCGTAGTCTCACCGTACACGAGAATCTGCTTATGGGTATTAAGAGCGTAAAAAAGAACAACGGCAAAGGAGTGAACTGGAGCGTCGAGAAAGTTTATCAGATGTTTCCACGCCTGGAAGAGCGTAAAAACAGCAAAGGCGGTCATTTGTCCGGCGGCGAACAGCAAATGTTGACCGTGGTTAGAACATTAATGGGGAATCCAAACCTGATTCTGGTTGACGAGCCGACCGAAGGCCTTGCACCCATGATCGTCAAGGACGTTCTGGAGATGCTTGTCACTGTGCGACAAGCCGGGGTGACTATCTTGATGGTTGAACAGAATTTCAAAGCGGCCATCAAAATTGCGGATCGGTTTTATATTATGAGTAAGGGAACTATTGTTTTTTCCGGAAACCACGACGAGCTTATGAAAGCGGAAGAGGTGAGGAAAAACTATCTTGAAGTGTGATTAGATTTGTTTCTCTTTAAAGAGGTGCCAGTAGTAATAGCAGTAATAATTGACAGGCGTTGCGAAGAGCCAGTGCCTATTAGCATTTGGCAAAGTTAAAAACAAAAAACCAATGGGAGGTGAAAGATGAGAAGGAAACTGATTAGCGGTTTGTGTTTGCTGTTTGCGGCTGTGATAATGTCGTTGCCTGCTGTCTCAGGGGCCGCGTCCGACACCATTAAACTCGGTGTGACGGAGCCTCTGTCTGGAACATTCAAGGACATCGGCGAGCGCTATCTGGATGGCGTGTTGTATGCAGCGCAAGTTATTAATGAGAGCGGCGGCCTGGTTGGCAAGAAAGTGGAAGTGATTCCAATAGATACGGAACTCAAGCCGGATGTGGCGACCCGTAAGTCGCAAAACCTGATTCTACGCGATGGCGTGAAGTTTTTCTGCGGCGGCACAGGCAGCTCCGTCGGAGCCGCCATGGCCCAGCTTGCCGAAAGACAAAATGTGATCATGTTCACTTACGGCATGGATGCGGCCAGTATGACGGGTGAAAAGTGCAGCAAGAACTTTTTTCGTCCCGGAGGAAGCACCGATGGGCGTTCATTTGCATTGGCCCATCTTGTCGTAAAAATGGGGTATAAGAAGATTGCGATGATCGGTCAAGATTATTCCTTTGGTCACGAAGCTCTGGCTGCTTTCAAGAAGAAAATCGCTGAAATCAGCCCCTCTACTGAAATCGTCTGCGAGCTTTATCATCCGGCCGGTACCAAAGATTTCGCCCCTTATGTCAGCCAGATAATTGCAGCCAAGCCGGATGCTATTTTTACCCCAAACTGGGGTAATGACCTTACACTGCTCCTTAAACAGGGTCGTCCGCTGGGCATGAATCAGAAAATATTCAACTATTATATCAATGACGAAGTGACGATCCAGGGGCTTGGCAACGATAGTCTTATTATCGGCAGCATGGGTGCGGAAATATGGACGATTTCTATGCCGACTAAAAAGAACGAGGAATTCGTGAACAGGTTCTATAAGGATAAGAAAAGATGGCCATCATACTGTGCAGGTAAGGCTTATACAGCCACAATGTTCTGGGCCGAAGCGGTTAAAAAGGCGGGTACAACCGATGTGGCGGCCGTCATAAAAGCCTGGGAAGGACTGACCTTTGACGGGCCGGCCGGAATCTGGACAATGCGTGCAGGTGATCATCAGGGACAGGTACCCTACTGGTACACGGAGATTGTAGCAAAGAATAAATATTTCGAGCATGCATTCGAAGAAGCTCGGGGTATGGCCACCGCCAAGTCAGTGGAAGTACCTTTGGAACAAACCGGCTGCAAGATGAAGAAATAGACCGACAAAACCGGAAAGTCCACCACTACTGGGACTGGCCGAAATCGTTTTAAAACATAACGTAAGCAGTCTAAACCCCCCTTCGAACCGGCCCCGGAGGCCTTTTAGGCCGAAGGGGCCACTTCGCAGGACGGCTCATAACGGTGGTCAGAAGAAGCATACCGAACAGCAGAGGATGGTACAAATGGAAGAATCAAGCGGCAAGGTCATGAGCGCAAAAGAAGCGGTTGAAAGATTTGTGCAAGACGGGGATGAGTTGATCATCGGTAATTATACCGTGGGCAGCTGCGCTGAACTGGTTTATGAGATTATCAGACAGGGCCGGAAGGGCTTCACTCTGTATTCGCAATCAGGCATTTTTGATGTCGAGGTCCTGGTTGCCGGCGGATGTGTGAGCCGCCTTGTGACAGCGTATGTGATGCGTTCCGGCGGCAAAAAAGGCGGTTCAGCCGTCGAGCGGGCGCTCAAGGCAAAGACCATCGAACTTGAGGACTACAGCAATTTTCAATACAATGCCAGGCTGATGGCCGGGTTGCACGGATTTTCCTTTATGCCGGTACTGGAAAGTGTGAAGGTAACAGATATTTTCCATAAGCGCGGGTTTATGGGTGAAAACAAATTTCGTCTCATCCAATGTCCGTTTACCGGCCGAGAGGTTGTCGCAGTGCCGGCAGCCAATCCTGATGTGTGCGTGATTCATGTCCAGCGCGCCGATGCAGAAGGCAATGCTCAGTACTGGGGTGCTATGGGCAGCGTGGCGGCCGCGGCGCTGGCCAGTAAAAGAATCATCGTATCCTGCGAAGAAATAGTGGAACACGATATCATTCAATCAAGCCCTCATTTGACGATTATTCCCGCCTACCGTGTTAACGCCGTTGTGGAGATTCCCTGGGGTGCCCACCCCACAGAGGTGCTGGGCTATTACAATGTAGACACTTTCATGTACAATGGATTATTTTCAACGGCGGCAGCAAGTGAAGATGGGCTGAAAGACTGGATGGATGAATGGATCTACGGCTGTCCGGACCGGATGGCTTACATTGATCACTATATTCAGAGGTTTGGCGTTGAAACACTAAATGAGCTGCGCGCCCGGCCATTGTACTCTGCTCCTGCGAATTACGGCGCGGCATTTACATCTCACTGGGACCGTGACGGCAGGGAGAGGAGCATGGGGGTTACCCTTCCCCAGTTGGAAAAAATATTGAAAGAGAGGGGCAAGATGTATGAGTAGGCCTTATACACTGGATGAACTATTGGTTATTGCGGTGGCCAGGGAAATACACGACTACGAAAATGTGGTGCTGGGTGTCGGCGTACCCATGACAGCCGGCGCGCTGGCCAAAGCTATCTTTGCGCCTCATGCCACGCTTATGATGGAATCAGGAATAGTGGATATTCGTCCCCTTCTGTCGTTAAACAATATTGCCGACGCCCATTCCGCACGCGGATTTTCTTATGCCACAGATTTGTTTTCCTCTTTTACCGCTACCTACCGCGGCTTTGTCGATGTTTGTTTTCTGGGCGTGGCGCAGGTAGATAAGTTCGGCAATCTCAACACCACCGTCATCGGCGATTATGAAAACCCGGTGATGCGCCTGCCCGGCTCCGGGGGTGCATCTGATTTCATTTCCTATGCCAGGCGGACGGTTTTGACCATACGTGGCGGGACTTTCGTAAACAAACTGGATTACTTTACCTCACCCGGTTACCTCGATGGCGGAGACAGTCGAGACCGGACAGGACTGTTTCCCAAGGGCTCCGGTCCTTCCGCGCTCATCAGTAACAAAGGGGTTTTCCGGTTCGACACGGTCACCAAAGAAATGTATCTGGCCGAAATTTTTCCCGGCGTTGAGATCCAATCCATTAAAAACGAGATCCCCTGGGATTTGCAAGTGGCACCGAACCTGAGCGTCACCCAGCGGCCCACCGACGAGGAAATATCATTCATCCGTAATTTTGCACCTGAAATGTCTGCGGGCCGCGAACTGACCTCAGAGCTCAGAGCCGCCCGCATACGGGAAAAAGCACGGCAGCGCGCCCGGAGCAATGTCTGAACAGCGGCAGGAGATATTAACCATGAAAATTGAAAAAAAAGTTGCGATTGTCACAGGCGCAAGTAAAGGCATCGGCAAGGCTATTGCCGCCCGTTTTGCCCGGGAAGGTGCTTTTGTGGTACCGGCCAGCCGCTCGCTTGATGCGCTGGAAAAAGTTGTTGATGAGATAAAAAGTGCAGGCGGGGAGGCGCTGGCCATTACTGTGGATATACGGAGCGTGGACAGTGTCAACGAGCTGGTTAAAAAAACTGTTGACCATTACGGCCGACTGGATCTGCTGGTAAACAACGCCGGTATTACGATGGGCAGCCCTTCTGAGGACTTGTCGCCGCAGGACTGGTGCGCCGCCATGGAAACAGATCTGTATGGTGTGTTTTTCGCCAGCCAGGCGGCGGCTCGTGTCATGATTCCCCAGGGCGGCGGCAATATCATCAACATCTCCTCAGTCAATGGAATTCTGGCCGCGCCCAGGCGGGCCGCCTACTGCGCGAGCAAAGCGGCGGTGAATGCTCTGACCAAAGTCTTAGCCATTGAATGGGCCGACCGCAATATCCGGGTCAACGCCATTGCTCCGGGTTATGTGCGCACGGAACTGGTCCAGGATGTCATCGACAAAGGGGCCATTTCCATGGAAGCTATTTTGAGAAGAACGCCCCAGCACCGTATCGGCGAGGTCGAAGATATTGCCGGTCTGGCCGTCTATCTGGCCAGTGATGAGTCGTCATACATGACGGGCAGCATCGTGACCATTGACGGCGGCTGGACGGCGTACGGATATTTATAAATTTCTTTTTACTACTTATAGCGGATGGTTGATGGTGGATAGGGCATAGCTGATAGTTCGTGGCTCGTGGCTCATAGTTCGCAGCTCGTGGCTAAAGGCTAAAGGCTAAAGGATAAGGGATAAAGGATGCTTCGACAGGCCGGGCATGAACGGGCATTTAAAAGCTCAGCACGAACGGTTAGAGAGGTTCTTCCGTTCATGGTTCGACAAGCTCACCACGAACGAAAAAGCTCACCACGAACGGCCAGTAAGGTTCAACAATAACGGCCAGTGAAGCCCGCAAAAGGTAATATTGCCTGGCTTTGAATCATCTGCCGGTTGAAACTTACCAATCAGAGCACGGGCTTCAGCCGGACGAAACAGTTATTTCTCACGGGGTCCGTGGCGGGTACGTATCCTCCAGATCCGGATAGAGTTTTTTTCGGCACTCAGGGCAGAGGCCATGGGTGAATTCCGCAGCGGTGCGCTCGCTGATGTATTTTTCAATACGCTCCCAATAGCCCTTGTCGTTTCGTACATTTTTACAAGACGCACAGATGGGTAGCATTCCCGAAAGGGTTTGCACCCTGGCCAGTGAGTCCTCAAGCCGCACAATCAGTTTTTCTCTATCCTTTTCTACCGCCGATCTTTGCCTTTCGCCCGCCATGAGTTTCCGGTAGCCAAGTAAAATCAGTATCAGCGTCATAGCCCACATGAGCGCATGGGTTAACGAAATTGTCAGGATGCGCCGCCCGGCACGCTCCAAAAGCGGTTCCATATTGATGGCGATACTGATCCCGCCGCGCAGCTCCCCCGGCTTATATCCCTGGCGGGCGTGGCACGCCATACATGACTCTTCCACAAAAAAAGGAGTCATAAGACGCAGGACTTTAGTTCCATTCATGTCAAGTACGGAAAAAAACCCATTTTCGCCCTGACTGATTTTTAAAAAAGCTTTTTTCTCCCACTCATCCGGTGCGTTTTGAGGGCTGATTGGTCTCGGACTGGTCAGGTGGCCGATAAGCCCGTATTTACGGCCTTCCAGTTCATAAACCTGGCGGGTCATGTAGGCGGGGTTGACGAGTGTCAGTTTTTTGCCCGACGGCGTGGTGATATCTCTTTCCGGGATGTGCGAAAGATAGGGGTTGGGCGGAGTTTCGGGCGTTACCGGCACATACACACCTGAGTGGCGGGCGCCCCATTGCCTGTAGAGAACATCCTTGTGGGAGGCCATTTTTGCATCGCTGTATGCCTCATTTATAACATTTTCCTTTATCTGTGAGATGTTCCAGAAAAGCGAAAGGGCGACAGCCGCCGTCCAGATCAGGGCGATAATCAAAAGTGATTTTTTCAAGGTGCCGGCGAAATTTTCTTCCTTCAAGTTGACGTTCCTCATGTGTGAAATATGAAATTTGTTTATCTTATGGTGTTGAATCCGGGGCTGCAAGACACGGGGGATGAACCCTCCACGCCGCACCATTCTCTAGCCATTGTTTTTTTTGAGTGCCTCGCGAACTTTCGCCGCCAGCACTTCCTGGGTAAAGGGCTTCTGTATGAACACAGCATCCTCGTCCAGTTCTCCGTAGCGCGCGACGCCGTCGGGCGTGTGGCCGGAGATGAACATCACCTTCAGGTGAGGGTGGCTGTCCTTCATTGCGTGGGCCAGCTCAAAGCCGCTCATGCCGGGCATGGCCACATCCGTAATCAGCAGATCGATCTTTTGCCTGTGTCGGCCGGCCATTATCATCGCTTCCGCCGGTGAGGCGGCAGCCAATACATGATATCCAAGGTGCCCAAGAAGAAGGTACAGAACATTGAGGATGGAGTGTTCGTCCTCCACGACAAGGATGGTCTCTTTGCCGCCCGCCGCCTTGCCTCCTTGTGGCACTGCTTCCGTGTCGACGCCGCCGGTCTGCCGCGGCAGATAAATTGTAAAAACCGTCCCCTTACCCAATTCACTCTCGGCGTAGATGTAGCCGCGATTTTGTTTCACCGCACCATAAACAGTGGCGAGCCCCAGACCCGTGCCTTTTCCCTCCTCTTTTGTGGTGAAAAAAGGATCAAACAGATGCTTTTTGACTTCTTCACTCATGCCGGAGCCTGTGTCGGCCACCGTCAGACGGACATAATCGCCCGGCTTCAGGCCGTCAAAGTTTCGGCAATAGGCCGCATCGAGGCTCACATTGGAGGTGGTAAGCGTGATGCGTCCCCGGCCATGGATTGCATCGCGGGCGTTGATGCACAGATTCGCCATGATCTGGTCAACCTGTGCCGGGTCGATCTCTACCGGCCAGAGGTTTTCTCCAGCCTCATGGATTAGTTCGATGTCTTCTCCGATGAGCCGGTGGAGCATCTTGAATATGTTGCCAAGTGCATCGTTCAAATCAAGGAGGCGAGGGGAAATTGCCTGCTTGCGGGC
>CAYWRV010000059.1:0-11087 GCA_964460865.1 uncultured Smithella sp.
AAAAACTGAACTCCTATTTTACTTAACACGATGGAAAGAAAACCTGCCTCTCAGCGCAGTCATAAAAAATAATACCTAATAACACCAATTCAAATTGGATTATCTGAATACCGGAGGTTGAACGTGGAATATGTTTTTGCTGTTGTCATCAAAGGAAAAGGCAACTCACCTGAAGAGGCATGGAATAACGCGGTGATGAATTTAGCTCAGACCCCGGGCAAGTGTCCCGATCATTGGATGTTGGACGCGGAATTTCATGGCGATGTGTCCGATCTGGATGAGCTGGAAGAAGAACTCTCCTGCGGGGTGCATTAAAATCAGGGGCATTTATGAATATCTGCGATATCGTGAAAAACAAATCGAATTTCAAGATCGGTTGCCAGGTGCGGGCCGTCTCCAAGGGGCCGTTGATTGGCCGAAAAATCAAATGCCGGAAGCTGAAGAAAAAGCCCGGGAAAATCACCGCGCACTTCCTGCGGGACAAAATTGCAGCGGTTTACAAAGCGACGCGGCGGCGGGCAGACTCGGAGTTCTACCTGATCAAAACCGTTGATAATACCGTTTTCCAAATCAACTATTAAAGAGGGAGATGCCATATGTTTATTTCTGTTTTTCACGGTATCCAGGGTGATGATTACACCGTCCATAAAATACTCCAGAGAAACTTCCAGGGAGAACGTGTGCTTTTCCAGCGCCGGAAGACGTCAACCCATGTCCTCAGTTTCCGTCCGCCCCTGAAAAAGAATACGGTTTCGAAGAATGTCAGTCCGATCTTGAATAACCTCAAGGTCGGCGACAACATCGACTTCACACTCCGGATTAACCCGGCGGTTGCCAAACGGATCGACCCGGACAAAGAACGCGGCGTCATCAAGGCTGTCTCCTGTCACGATCTGAACCGGTGGCTGAACGCCAAGTTTGTCAAATACGGTTTTCTGGCTAATTATGTTTATGACGTTGAGGGATTCCGGGAATCCATTAAAAATGGTTCCGTCATCACGATCAACTCCCTGTTCGTAAACGGAACCCTCGAGGTCCTCAACCCTGATTCCGTCAAAAAAGCCCTCATCCACGGGATCGGCCGGGCCAAGGGGTTCGGATTTGGCATGCTCCACACTTATGACTCGCTTTTAGCGGGAAGTAATATATAAGCACAGTTGTTGTTCTCCAAATTGTGCTTCCCTGCCTTTGCAGGGGTTCATCTAAACCTCCCACATTCCCCGCAAACGCGGGGATCGCCACTTGATTTCATCTGAGTGGCGATTTTTTTATTCAGAAATGGTGATATACGGTGTTGCTATACCGAATTATCAGTATCGAACTATTCGATACTGATAATTCGAATTAATATATGCTTTTGGATTTACATTCTTTATTGGCTATTATAATCAAGAATTATTCTTGACAATTCGATTTTCCATTGTTATACTATTTTCCAGTATCGAACTATTCGATACGGAAAGTTGGTATTTATGAATCCTTTTAAAATTACTGTGGTAACAGGCGATTTATTCTGTGATCGGGAGAAAGAAACAGAGTATCTCGTGAATAACATGCTATCGGGAATGCATACCGTGGTGCATGCCCCACGGCGCTATGGCAAATCCAGTCTTGCCCATGTTGTTTTGTCGCGACTGGAAGGACAAATGGTCGGCATCTATGTCGATATGTTTTCCGTCACCTCCCATGAAGACGTGGCTCATCAGATCCATAAATGTATTTTCAATGCCCTGGGCCGCAAAGCCGTCGATAAAAGCGCCTTTTTGACACGTCTTGCTGAATTCTTTAAAAACCTGCGCCTGGGATTGTCTTTTGATCCGGTTACCAAGAATCCTGAAATTACCGTTGGGTTCGAGAGTGAATCTATCGATACTTACATAGATACAGTAATTGATGCGTTAGACAATTATTGTGCCAAGCACCAGATCAGGGTGTGCCTCGTTCTCGATGAGTTTCAGGAAATATGCAATTTAAAGGACTCCAAAAAGATTGAGGGCCTTTTGCGGGCCGGCATGCAGATGGCCAAGAACATTTCTTTTATGATGCTGGGCAGTCGGCGCACGATGTTGCGGGATATGTTTGAGGACAAAAAAAGACCGTTCTACAAGAGCGCGGACATCATGCCGTTGCCGAAAATCCCCGAAGACGCCCTGGTGGACCTCATTGAGAGAATCTCCAATAAAGAAGGCGTTACCATTCCCCATGGGGACGCTCAACAAATCGTCAGGTACTGCAATTCTTATCCGTACTATGTCCAAAAACTGGCGTGGATTTACTTCGATATGCGCCAGGTAGGACGTTCTCTTTCCGAGGCACAAGATCACCTGCTGGAAAAAGAAACGCCCGTTTATGAGGACATTATGCTCAATCTCACGCTACCCCAGAAACGGTTGCTGCGGGCTATTGCCAAGGAAAACCCCAAAGCGATTTTTACCTCTGATTTTTTTCTGAAATACAAACTGGGATCACACAGTGGCGTGCAGAACAGCCTGGCCAAACTGAAACGCATCGATCTGGTTGAACAACAGGATGGCCGCTGGCGGGTGGTCGATTCAATTTTTGAGAAGTGGCTGGTATCGTGATAAAATACAAGTTTATCAATGATCCTTATCAATAACCTCCCGGATCGTGAAAGACAGATCCTGCATTAAATATGGTTTCTGTAAAAAAGCGCTGACTCCTGTATCCATCATTTCCCGTGCCTGCCCGTCAGCACTGTAACCGCTGGAAAGGATGATCGGGACATCCGGATTTATGTCTTTGAGAACCTTATACGCTTCATTCCCGTTCATGCCCGGCATGATCATGTCCAGAATGATCAACTCAATCCTCTCCTTGTGTTTCTTGTACTGCAGGATCGCATCGTGGCCGCTGTCGGCGGACAATACTTTATAGCCGAGGGATTCCAGCATCTCCCGTGTTACTTCACGGATCACGTCCTCATCGTCAACCAGCAGGATCGTTTCCGTCCCCTTGATCAGCGGTTTTTCTTCCTTCACTTCCTGAGTTAATTCGCTGCAGCTTGCCGGCAGATAAATCATGAAACTGGTCCCGCGGCCCGGCGCAGTGTCAACGTCGATGAAACCGTTGTGTCCATTGATGATTCCGTAAACCGTCGCAAGTCCCAGGCCGGTTCCCCTGCCCATCTCCTTCGTGGTGAAAAAAGGCTCAAAAATGCGCGAGCGCGTTTCGGCGGTCATGCCGATGCCGGTATCCGTGACGGATATTTTGACATACCTTCCCGGGTGCATGTCGTGAGAGGCGAGAAATTCATTGGTCGGGACCACATTCTCGGTTTTCAGGCGGATCTCTCCCCCGTTCGGCATGGCCTGCCACGCATTGACGTAAAGGTTCATCAGTACCTGCTCTATCTGCCCCTTGTCGATATCGACCGTCCAGATATCGTCCAGATAACTTTCGAGGATACGGATCTCTTTCTTTGTTCTTCCAAACATGGAGGATGTGTGCATGATCAGTTCGTTGATGTTGGTTGGCTTGACCTCAATACGGCCCTTCCTTGCAAAACCCAGAAGCTGCCTGGTCAGGTCCGACCCGCTCCTGACCAGATCCTGTATGTTCAGGACTTTGTCAAAGTAGGGGCTGTCCTTTTCCATGCTGACCAGGAGCAGCGATGTGTATCCCTGAATTCCCATGAGCATATTGTTAAAGTCGTGGGCGATCCCGCCGGCCAGCGTCCCGATGGCTTCCATCTTCTGTGCCTGCAGCAGGCGGGACTCCATTTCCCGGCCCTTGGTGTTGTCATGGATGTAGGCGCCAATGCCTGTTTTGCCGTTGATAAGCTTGATCTGGAATTTCCGCATTTGGTAGATGTGCTGGTTGATGGTTTCCTCGGTGACATAAACGCCGTCGGAAGCCAGGGCGCTTTCGTCGGACTTTCTGTATATCGCCGCGATATCCGCTGGCAATAGGTCGTAGTCCGTCCTGCCGATGATGTCGGTCTCGCTGCGGTTAAAATATCTGGCGGCCTGTGTGTTGACAAATATATACCGGTACCGGTCATCCTTGAGATAAGCCATGTCGTTGGTGCCGTTGATGAACAGGCGATAACTCTCTTCTGAATATTTAAGCTCCGTCACATCCTTGAATGTTCCCACAATGCCGATAACGCTGCCGTCCGGGCCGAAGTTTGGCGCGCCGCTGATATTGAAATACTTTTCGGTTCTATCATGATGCAAAATAATCCCTATACTGTCACGGACGGTCTCTTTTTTGTTTTTGATGCGGTCAAACACGTTCATGTAGTATGGGGTGTCTTCTTTCCGGACGAAATGTAAAAAAGGCTTCCCGATGGCATCTTCTTTTTTATGGCCCAGGATTCTTTCCCATGCGGGATTGATGTGGGTGAAACGCCCCTTGTCGTCGAGCGTATAGATAATGTCCGGGCTGTTTTCGCTGAGGGACCGGAAGCGCTCCTCGCTTTCCTGGATTTTCCGGTAGGTTATGGCGTTTTTGAGACTGATGCCGATCTGGGGCGCGATGCCCATGAGCAGGTTCACGTCGCTTCTCGTCAGACGCCTTTTCGACCTGACGTTATCAATAAGCAGGATGCCGATGGATTCGCCTTCGTAGATGATCGGGACGCAGATAAACGATTCCGCGCCGATTCTTTTGGCGAATTCATGGCTCCTTGGAGATATGATGCCGTCGATATCCGCCAGGTTGTTGATGATGGCCGGGGTTTGCCGCCGGAAAGTATCCACGACGGTTCCGCGGGACCGGGGATTGTCCAGGTTGAACTCGGTGTTTGACAGGTTTCCTTCCTCTCCCGTGGTGTATCCGTAAACGGACGCGCATTTGAGCCTGGTCCTTTCGTTATTGACCAGCAGAATCATGCCGCGGTCGTAGTTTAAGCGCTTTACAAGAGTTTCCATAATGAAATACAGCAATTTGTCCTGCTCCAGAATCATGGAGGTTGCCTGCCCGATTTCCTGGATGACCAGCGTATCGTTATAGCGCATCTCGATCTGGGTCAGGAGCTGCTCGGCCGCGCTTCCCTGTCGCTCGGCTGTGACGGCCAATTCTTTCTTTTCCAAATACTCGGCATAATTATTGATCATCAGCACCAGGATCAAAACGGAAAAGATAATATACTCATGGGGAAGGGAAGGCATTAAAATATAAAGGGCAAACAAAACAATAGGGCTCAAAACCAAAGCGTATCGCTTGATCTTTTTCCAGACAAGCAGTTTTGAGATTTCCCAACGCATGATATATTTACAACATTTTCCACCTTTATGGATACACTCCACATGGTCAATGGCCGCGTATCTGTCTGTCAGAGACTTACTGAGGCCCTCCAGCAGACCCAGTCTGTTGTCGCACTGATAGGGTTTTTCTACGACGCCAGGCTTGGGAATGGCAATAACCTCGTAACTGTTCGAGGCAATCGGCTGGGCGCTGAACGTTGTGCCCCGGGTAATGTGTGTCGTAATTCTTTCCAGGCCGGCGCATATCATTGCCGGCGAGAGAAACCCGATCATAAACTGGCGGATCGTGTGAAAGGATCCGGATAATACGACGAAACGGCCGGCGTCGCGCGATATGTGGGGGTTATTTGTTTTTTCAACCAGGATTTCATTAAATAGGTCTGTTTGTTTCTGGGTCAGCCAATGGCCGTCGTCTTCCATTTCATACGGAGCAATGCCGGCATATTCAAGCATGGAAGGGATATTGATGTCCGGATGATACTTTTTTAGATATTCGATATAATTATTGATAATTCGATTGCTGTAGATTTGAGCGTTTTCCATTCCCGAGGTATCCTTCCTATCAATGTCAATATAATTCCAGCCCAGGTTGCCTGTGTCTTCTAGTTTTCGTAGGGGTGCAACCCGTTATGCAGTCTTTTCCTGTAGTACAAATTGGTTCTCAGCCTGGTTAACGCGGTCTTCGGCCCCAGCTTCAGCACCCCGGGGGAAAGAATCCGTTCGGATATGGATTTGTACGAATAAAATTGTCTGTATAGTCTCCAGTATTCCCTTTTTAATTGCTCCTCGTTAAAGTTCTTCGGCTTAAAAGTGACGCTGCTGGCGTTCTGGTTGTCCCAGTTCAGGTCCGTTACCCTCCCATCCCGGATGAGCCGGTCCCTGAATTCGGTGCCGGGAAACAGGGCAGGGAGGTAGAGCTGGAGATGTCCGACTCCCAGATCCTGCAACTTCCGGATGGAGTCCGCCACGGACTCTGCGGTGTCCCCGTCCAGCCCCATCATCATGCTGGCCGTAACCTGAATGTTTGCTTTGTTCATCATCGTGAACAGGTGAGTGTAATCTGCGACACGATTGACTTTCTTGTTCAGGGAAGCCAGGCTTTCGTCAGACAGGGATTCAATGCCCATATAAACACCGGTGCAACGGGCCCTGCCCATTTCGGCGATAATATCTTCGTGCTTTTGGATGTTGGTGCTGACCTGGCAGAAAAATGTGATCTGGTGTCTCCGGATCAGCTTCAACAGCTCTCTTGTGTAGTCGATGTTGGCAATGAAATTGTCGTCGGTAAAAAACACCCTGTTTGTGCCCAGGGATTTTATATTCAGAAGTTCCTGTTCGACATTGGCGAGAGGTTTTGTCCTGATTTTGGGACCCCAAAATTTTGTCACACTGCAAAAATTGCAGTTGAACGGGCAGCCGCGGCTCACCTGGATAGGGAGCCGGGGGAGCTTGGTACCGGTGGATCTGCGGTACCTGTCCAGCTTGAACAACTCGTATCTTGGAATTACCAGGTTTCTCAGGTCACTGTATTGGCTGGCTTGATATTCTTCTTTGAGCCGGCTGTCCCGGCAGTCCTGTATCAACTCCTCCCAGATGTCTTCGGCTTCCCCGATCACGACACTGTCGGCGTGCTGTTTTGCTTCTTCCGGCAGGGCGGTCGCGTGAATGCCTCCCAGGACCACACGCTTGCCCCTGGCGCGAAACGCATCAGCGATTTCATAAGCCCTGTTGATCTGGCTGGTGATGCCCGTGATGCCGATCAGGCCGGCGTCAGTATTAAAATTTACATCCTCCACACTCTCATCGCACAGTTCAACATCTATCCCCGCAGGGGTCAGCCCCGCGAGAGTAGGAATCGTCAAGGGTGGGATATATGCCTGTACGCTTTTTTTGCTTGATTGCCGGGCTTTTCTCTGGGGATGAATAAACAGTATCTTCATTGGCACCGTTTCGTGAGCGCAGAATACCAGAGTCGTTTTTTTACTTCGGCCGCATTCGGAATCGCCGAGAAATATACTCCATATAGTCGTTTTCGTTGTCCCGAAGGTTTATAATACACAATTGATATTGCTTTTCAAGTTTAATGTTCTGTATGTTCACGTAATCAGAAGGAAATATGAGCAACGGCACCTCGTCATACGGGAAAACCCCGGCCAGCCTGGACACGGCGCACGACAACACGCGCCACGACAGGAGTTCGGGTTTCAGGATGATGACTTTTATCCCGTTTAAAAGATCCGACAGGTTCATTCCCGGCGAGGATTGATCAATAATAAACACGGCGGTCAAAGTGCCGTTGACGGACAGGGAACAGGTGCTGCATTTTCTCAGGAAGCCCAACCGCCGGTAGCGTTCCTCCAGTCCGGGGTCGACCATTAAGCCGGTTTTGATCCCCAGGGCGTCCAGGAGCAGGCCTCCGGAGCGGTGCTGGTAGTATCTGTCCAGCTCCCAGATATCAAAGGGGGAGCAATCAGACAGAGAACATCCGCCGGGCAGGGGGGCCTCGGAGTCTTTTGTCGACACCATGGCGTAAGATAGCAGATCCAGTGAACAGCCTTTGACGTTATTCAGCTCCCGGGAGAACTCTCCGAAGACCATGTTGGGAAATTCGTTCTGCGGCCGGTAGTAACCGAGGGCATACTCGGTTTTGGCCGACGGATACCGGCTGAGCCCGTTGAGGTAATGGACAAGCTGCCTTAGAACCTTCAGGCCGGCAAACCCATCCTCGGAGCTCCTGGCGGCGTGGTGATGCATGACCCAGGTGGTTGTGTAGGCTTTGAGCATTGCAATATGAGCCATGATCCGGCCCTTTTTTTCGTAGGTAAAGTGCCGGGCGATGTCGGGAGAGTCTTTGTAAAGGGTTTCATAGACGCTTTTTATTTCCTCCCGGATGGCATGGACATGCTGATATTTGTCAGGGTACATAAATCCCGTGTCGAAGAAAAACTTCCAGATCTTGTCGGGATTGATCTCCTGCGAAAGGCGACTGTGCGGTTCGCCCAGAATGCCCATGACGTGTGTCAGCCGGCCGTGGTTGTCAATGTCCATGTCGAGAATGGCAATTCCGCAAATGATGCCGTTATCGGGATCACTTTGCCGGTTGACAACCTGGCCGACACACTTTACGGCTGATTGTAAAATACCGGTAAAATTAATGGACAGGTCCGGGAGGATCATTCCGACCATCAAAACACCGTCATTGTCGTTCTCAATGACGGACAGGCCGGAGTTGGAGATGTTAAAAACATCGCGCTGGATCTTGGTTTTGAAAAAAGGATGCTCGAAAGTGATCGTCGGGGTAGGGGAGATATGATGCCGGGGGTTGCGGATCGGCTTCTTTCTGAAGCGATTAAAGGTCTCGTCCGAAGCAGACAATACGATCTCCCGGGGCAAGGCTTCCCTGTTCTGCCGGACGAACCGGCATGTTCCAGAAAAATACATTGTGTTGTCCCGGTAGATATCGACAACGATCTGATTGTCCGGGTTAAACCAGATGTTCGGTTCCCCGTCCTTGCTGTTGAGTGTGACCTTGAATCCCAGCGGGTCAAAGTCGCTCAGCTTTCCCTCGGCCACGGATCCGCTTTGCCTGAGACTGACTTTAATGTCACCACACACATAACGCTTTGCCCGTCTCCGGTTGACGATATACCCCTCATCTAGATCAACCCGCAGGCAGGTCTCGTCCATGTGGATCAGTTTCGCCGGGATGATGATGATCGACTGGTCGTCATGGATCATGATGTGCTCAAATATATATTCGTGTAATTTTAAGTGCGATGGCCGATTATCTGCCCAGCGGAAAATCGCTTCTTTCCCCAAGCATGGTTCCGGCATGGCCCGAAGGAGGATGCTCTCTTTATAAACGGGATGGTTTAATATAACGGATACGCTTCCGTTGGAAAAATTGATGTAGTTGATCAGGTTGATGGTTTTGATGTGGTTAAGACGTTTCGCCGATTCAAGGGCCTTCAGGAGTTCATTGCGCTGGGACAACAATGGCGGGGGAAGGGAAGGGGCTTTAAAATCCTTTACAGTCGCGAGTATTACGGGTTCGTCCTGATTCATGAAGGTAAATTAAGCAAACCTTTTTATATTCTATTGCTGAGTAAATATTACTGCAAACAAAGGAACAATCTTTTCCGGGACCGTCTTGGTTTTGTGTATCTTCTATTGTATAGAACCTTTATATGTCAAGGTAATTATGTCCACCGCCTTTCCCGTTGCGCCGATCTCCGTTCATCAGGCGCAGCATTAATGAAATATCAGCCAGTTTTTTCTCCATGGCATAATCGACGGGGGTCTTCCCGGAGTGATCTTTTTCCTTCGGGTTTGCCCCTGCATTCAGGAGAATTCCTACGACAGCGGTGTCCCGATGGTTTACGGCTACGTGAAGAGGCGTTTCGCCGTCGTTAGTCTTATAATTGACATCGCCGCCTGCATTGATCAGCAATTCCGTAATGGCCGTCTTGCCAAACCGGGCGGCTGTGTGGAGGGGGGTCTCACCATCGCTGTTCCTGGCATTGACATCGCTCCCTGCGGAGACCAGCAGCTCCGCGATGGTGGTGTTGCCAAGACGGGCGGCTGTGTGCAGGGGTGTGTCTTCAAATTTGTCTTTTGCGCCCAGATTTGCACCGGCCTCGATGAGCATGGCCGCAATGAAAGGATTGCCATGGCGGGCTGACTAGTGCAAGGGGGTCTCGGCGTACTGGTTTCGGGTTTCCTTGTCCGCCCCGGGCTGGAGCAGTAAGCGTACAACGGCCACATGGCCATGGATCACGGCTTCCCCCAGGGGCGTTTCGTAGGTTTTGCTCATTTTGTTGATGTCAGCCTTGGGTGAGGACGAGAATATCCAAAACCCGGCAGGAGCAATAAGCTTGGTGACCGAGGAGATATCACCACTCGCACAGGAAGACAGCAGCATTTGATTGTAATCAGTGTCCGTCATATCAATATTCAATGGAGATGTTGTGTGGTGATCCGCAAATATCACATGTTGGCGGGAATCGCCAATATAAATTTTTCATGGTCATCCTCCGGAGCGGGTATCCATCAGCTGTATTACCACCCCCTTTTTAAAAGCACCGCGATGTAATACTCATAATAAGCAATAATAACCCCGATCGCTTCAAAGAAAGGTGTATTTTTCGTGAAGGATAAAGTGGACATCCGCATAGGCAGCCTGGTCAGCCACGGCAATTCCGTTTACCGAATATCCCATGTATCCGTTATCGGAATCAATCTTGAATCGGGATTGAACGTCCAGCTGCCGGTTGGGGAACTCCGTCCTGCGGACGCTGCAGTTCCGGATCGAGACAGTCAGGGCGATGTCAGCGATGAAGACTGGCGGACAGCCGAGAAACGCTACGAGGTTATCCAGCCCCTGGTCGTCACACCACCCGGCAGGGCCGTTGTTGAGGAGCACGCCAAAAAGGCGAATGTCGACACGGCCACTCTGTATCGCTGGATCAAACGGTATAACACGGCGGGATTGCCGGCGCTCGTACCCCGGAAACGGGGATGGAGAACAGGCAGAAAAAGAACTGATCATTCTGTTGCAATTGCACTATAAATTTAATCTTCAATGATTCTTATTTTGTTGCTGGCGATGCCCTCTCGGATCATGTATTCCGTCAAGGTTCCCTTCTTTGTTGAAAGAACAAGAGTATCGTCTAAAATGTATTCTTTGTGCTGGTACTCAATCTTCATACCCGGCCTGACGACCGGCAGCATCTTTTTGGGCGCCTCTCCGGCAGGGATTATGTAGTTTTTAATGATTGCGTCATATGTCAAAGCCCCAAGGCTTGTTTTATTACTCCGGCAATTAAAGATGTTAATATCAGGCGGCATAGGCAACTTTCG
>CAYWRV010000060.1:0-11040 GCA_964460865.1 uncultured Smithella sp.
ATGCCTTGACGATGCCCAGCAGTCTGCGCACATTGGACAGATAATCGGTAATGATGAGAATGCCGGCGGGGGCATAGGACAAAACAGAGCTGGTTTTGGAAACAATCGGATCGAGCACCCGTTTGACTTCATCGGGATTTGCCCTTTCCAGGGCGACAATCTGCGTCACCATCCGGTCATCGGAGTCGCGGGCTTCCCTCGCGAAGCGTGTCTCCACGCTTTTCTCCCGCGCCTGCATCGATGGCACGATTTTTACCATATTGCCGACCGGAACGGTGGCGTACCCGTTAATTTCCAGAACCGATAAAAATACTTTATAGACATCACGCAGCGGTATTTTTTTCGGCGAAAAGATCGTCACCTTGCCTTTGACTTTATCATCGATGATGAAATTTTTACCGGTGAGTTCGCTGATGAATTTTACGAACACTTCTATATTGACGTTATCAAAATCAAGGGTGACATATTTCTCCTCGACCTGTTCACGCTCCGGCGCTGCGGCTTTTTTCCCCGTCTTCACGCCCGACGGTTTGGCGGCCGGTGTCATCTCCGCCTTGTCATCCACCGGCGTCGCCTCGTCTGTTTCCGGACGCCTGTCTGAGAACTTATCCGGCCCGGCGGCAGCCGGCGGCCGGGAACCGATTTTCCCCCGGCCGGCATCATCGATACGCGCGGCGCCTGCGGGAGAAGTAAAACCAACCGCCAGAAAAAACGCCAGCGCAAGAATCACAAGAAGTGTTTCAAAACTGTGACGGACATGCTTCATTTCAATTATCCCCTGCCTCCACCAGTCGGCGAAATTCCGGAAGACCGGCGAGATTTTCAAAATCATGGTCCTGCCGTGCCCATAGTCTCGCCTCCGGGTTCGCGTCGATCGCGTTTTTCAGGTAATATAGACTTTGTTTTTTATCACCTTTCCGGGCATAAAGACAAGCAAGATTATAATGGGCGGAGGCATGATCGTGCTGGATTTTCAGCGCTTCTTGAAAATTCCCGGCGGCCATGCCATATTTTTTCTCGCTCATACGAACCACACCGAGGTTGTTCCATGCTGAAACATGCAGCGGGTCCGCCTTAATGACTTCCCGATAAAGCCCTGCAGCTTCGGCAAGCTTCCCTGTCTGATGAGCCTTGAGCGCCCGTTCATAGGTCAGCTTGATATTCACCGGTGCGGGTTTTGCCTGCGGGATTTTTTCGGGCTCTGCCACGACGGGCGCTTTATCTTCTTCCTGCCCGGCTGTCTGCGCCGGGGCTTCGCCGGCAGCCGGCAGCCGCTCGAGTGTCTCTGCCACCTCATCCGCCGGGCGTCCCACAGGCATACCTGCTGCCGCTTCTGCGGCGGGCGTCTCTTCGGTCGCGACAACTGCGGGCTCTTCAGGAACAACGGGGGGAACCTGAACTACCTGTACGGTTCCGGGGGTGGGTCCCTTGGTGAGATCCAGCCACCACCAGGCCGCGCTCACGGCGGCAACAAGCAAAATAATTCCCGCACCCGTAATCAGTGGTTTGAGTACCGGACGGTCGGATCGTTTTTTAGCTTCGTCAAAGATGGTATCGCTGCACAGTGTGTAATCAGTCCCTTTTTCTTTTTTTACTTTGCGCAGCGCGTCGTTTATGTAGCTCATAAGTTACTCCGGGTCAAGCCTCCCCGTTTTGTTCAGCCGGTCATCCTGTGCCATAGTCTTTTGATGCCGGAAGTGTTTTTTTGAAAATAATCATTTCCGATGTCCTCCGCCGCATTGCGGACAAGACGATGATTGATGACGTACATGCCTTTGGTGTAGGCGATTAGAAGTATCCGGTCGCAAAGTGCATTGATCCGCCGCGGAATGCCCTCGGAGAAATGATAAATCTGGTCATAGGCCTTCTGCGTGAAACGTATTCTGCCCGGCCCTCCCGCGACACGCAGCCGGTGGTCGATGTAGCCAGTCACGTCGTCCTGGTCGAGGGGACTCAAATGGCACCGGACAGTGATTCTCTCATTTAACTGACGCAGCGCCGGCAGGGCGAGCATCGTGCGCAGTTCGGGCTGCCCGATCAGAATCGTCTGCAGGAGTTTTTCTCCGTCCGTTTCCAGATTGGAGAGCATCCTGATCTGCTCAAGTACGGCATGTGTAAGGTTTTGCGCCTCATCAATCAGCAAAACGGCATATTTACCGTGAACGTAGGTTTTGAGCAGAAATCTGTTGAGCGCGTCGATGTATGTTTTTTTGGACGCGGTGCTCTGTCCGGTGTAAATGCCGAATTCAGAGGCAATGGTCTCCAAAAGCTCCATCTCGGAAACAGCAGTGTTAAAAATCAGAGCCGTCTCCACCGAGTCTTCCAGCAGATGATTCATCAGGGTCCGGCAGACTGTTGTTTTCCCCATGCCGATTTCGCCGGATATCAGGACAAAACCCTTTTTTTCCTGGATACCGTATATCAGGTAATTGAGCGCATCACGATGCTGGCGGCTCAAATACAGATACGCAGGCTCGGGCGACAGTTTAAACGGGCTTTCCTTCAATCCAAAATACGCGGCATACATAACTCAAATCCCCTGCAGGCTCCCTATTGAAAAGAATAGTTAAGCGTCTCGTTTGCACCGTTGCGCACAAGACTGACGGATACATTTCCGCCGGACTGCATTGTATTGACCAGTTGCAAAACATCATCGACACCGGTTAATTCTCTGCCGTTGATGCTCGTAACGATATCCCCGTTTTTCAGACCCAGCCGTTCGTAGAGGCTGCCGGGAACGATATTGGAAACAATGAAGCCCTGCTGTGTGCCATCGGTAACATAAGGCCTGACAACCGCCTGACTCATAACGGTCTTCAGATCGCTCATTGTTTCGGCCACTTCGTGTTTTCCTACGGTGATGGCTCCTCTTCGGCTCGCGGTGCGGCCGGCAGAGACGCCGCCCTGCGGTTCCTTGATTTTCATCACCAGATCACGTCCGTCGCTGTGCAAAACGGCCGCGTTGCGCGTCACCCGGACCAGGCGTGCCGAACCGATCATCTCGCCGATGCGATAAAGTTTCTGGCTGCCTTTGCCCCTTTCTTCCACGATCGCGTAACCGATGTTTTCATCTACTGCGATTGTTCCCTTCAAATCAAAGGCCGTGTATTCCTCTGTGGGAAGAATTATTTCCGCGTTGGCATCGGCAATTGCTTCCATTGTCGTGTGAAAAATATTGCGCTCGGAAATAATATCATAGCTCGCCAGCGGCTCCGGCTGGTATGCCTGCACAGTGGATCCGCCGATACGCTCCTTTACCGCATTTTCACGGTTGATCAACTGCAGGGCGGCGATCTTATACAGACTGTCTACCGTCAGGCAGGAGGCAATGGTGATTACGACAACCGTGACAAGAATCTGAATCGTGCCTGCGGACAGGGGCACCCCTGACGCAAAGCCCGATAGCCTGCCGGTAAGTCCTGTTATTGTTTGTTCGATTCTTGCCTGCATATTCTATCTTCTCTAAACCGGAGTCCGCCGATCTTTCTATAAGTAACGCAATGACGGCCTGGCCAGAGTCCCGCCAATTGTAATATTCATTTTAACTTTACTGTTCCCGGCGATTTCCAATGTACCCTTCAGGTTCAGCCGGCTTGCCGGCAGGGGCTCTTCCAGCCGGATCTCACCGTTCAAAAAACAGTTCATCTGCCCGCCGTGAGCCTCAAGTTTGTCCACCATAATGTTGCCGTTTTGCATCTGCGCCCGCAATTCGGCCCGGTCAAATTCCAGCTTGCTCATCCCGAGAAAAGGCTCCGGCAGGGGATAGGCGCCGCCGGTCAAATAAAGATAAAGTGTACCTGACGGAGGGCCGCCCTTGAGACGGCCCGAGTCGTAGGTAAGATTGCCTTTCAGTATTCCGCTGGCGCCGATCAACATGGGGAATGCCATCTTGCCGTAAGAAGCCAGATCAATCCCTTGAAAACCGACCTTCCCTTCGTCCAGCGAATGGACACCGCCACGGGTCAGCACAGCTGCGTTGCCGTTGAATTTACCCCGATAGGCTTCCCCCTTGAAACGTATCTGCCTGGCTTTCTGAAAGATGCTCCAGGGAAGAAGCTGGGCGTCGAGCCACTTGCCCTCGCAAACCGCTTCTGGTGATGACGGGGGCACATAAACGGAGGCATCTCCAAGCTTAACGCCCAGAGGAAGGGAAAGTCTGAGCGATTTTGTTCTGAAGGCATAGTCGTGCGAGGAAAGGGCCGCCTCCAGCTTCGGTCTCACCAGCTCCGACGGGAAAAGCAGATATAAAAAAACGCAGGTGATGAAAACACCGTATATAATGAACCAGAAAATCCGTTTTTTAAAGAAACTCTTCATCCGCTACATGCCCCCGGCACGGGAAGCAGCCGGCGTGTAGGACGCCACCAGGATCTGCGCGCTTACGTACTCCGGGCTTTCCTTCATCTTGTCAATCGTGATTCGCTTGATCCTGATCATCTCATCGGGCGATTCAACCTGGTATAAAAACTCGGCCAGCTGTCTGATTGTCAGGCGATCCAGCTTCAGGTCAATAAGCGATTCCTCGAAAGAAGCCGACTTTGTTCCCTGCATCGAGTTCATCTGTCTGATGCTGCCTTTGACCCGCGTCGCCACCGCTTTTTTTTCCAGATAGGAAAACAGTGTGAAATCGCGGCGTGTGGAAAGAACTGTTTTGATCCTGGAAATCTGAGCTTCCTGATCGGCAAACGCCTCGTCCATCCTGACCATCTCGGCAAGCTTTCTTGAATTCGACAGGATGGATTTTTCCATTTTCGCCTTCGCCTCCCAAAGGGGAGACAAAATAAACACCCAGGCTAGCACCGCAACGACAAATACGATACCGAAGCCTGCAATAGAGCGCTGGCGGCTGTTCAGAGAATCCCAGTATGATTTTATCATTTCAGTTCCATTCTTAAATCGAAATTGACCCGGGAACCTTCCCGCGCCAGAGACGTCGAACCGATGGAGACATTCTTAAAATGCTTTGACTTCTCCAATTGATTTTTCACGGCAGTGACATCGTCCATCTTTGCCGCTTCGCCCTTGATGATCATCACCGCCTTTTCGTAATACAGGTGGTTGATGACAATGTCCATACCGGGCGCGATCAGCCCGGAAATGTCTTTTAACAGCGCCAGCACGGTTGTGCCGGATCCACCTTCGGCCAGCCCGTATGTTTTTTTATCTTCTTCAAGCTTACTGCGCAGTTGGGCGACCGGGTCGATAATGGTCTGAGCTTCCGGGTAATGTTTTTTAAAAATCGCGTTGATCTGGGCTTTAAAGGCCGAGACCCTGGCGGTCTGCAGACGGTAGTCCAGAAACTGTTGCGCTCCGGCAAGCAGGATAAGGGCTGCGGCCGCAATCGCCCACCGCTTGAATTGCTTGCGCAGTGTGCCGAACCCGTGCCGGTATTCGAATTCGCCCTGTCTGAAATTAAAGGACTTCGCTTTACCGAAGGCCCTTTTCACCGCCGCCAGTGCCGTGTTCATGATCGGAGACTGATAGGCCGCGCGTATCTTTCGGTCGATTTCCAGGCCGCCCGGCTGCCGGTAGTCGACGATTTCCACGGGAAAGACCTTTTTCAGTTCGTCACGCAGCGGCTTAAAGAGGGACCCGCCTCCCGTCAGGGTAATTCTGCCCGGCGCGCTATGGAGCGTCTTGTTGAGCAGCATGAACTCCACCGTGCTTTTGAGTGATATACAAAACTGGCGGCAAAAGGCTTTTGCCCGGGTGGAGTGCTTCTCCCAGCTTTTTTCGCCGAAAATAGAGTTGATTTTTATCCGTTCCGCTTCGATGTTTTCGCACGAAAGGTCCTGGGCCAGCGCGGACGTGATGGTATTACCGCCGAAAACAAACGAGCGGATCTGAACAATCGCGTTTTGCTCATAGAAAACGGCAAACGTGGATGAGGCGCCGATATCGAGCAGTATGCCCGTTCCCGCACCCTGTTTGTCTCCTAAAAGAGGCAGTGCCAGGGCCGCGGTGGCAATGTCGATCAACAATACATTGCCCAGATGCGTTTCCACCACACCGATAATGCTGCGGATTCTTTCCTTGCCGATTGCGGCCACCAGAAGGCCGTTTTCAGGAAGATGGACATAGCTGACCACAACCTCATCAACTGGCACAGGCAGCTGAGGCTCCAGCTCAAAAGGCAGGGCTTTTTTAATCTTACTTTCATCGCGGAAAGGCAGCTGGACCTGACGGTACATTACATCCGACGGGGGGATGCAGACCACGCATTCCATGCCGGACGGGACCACGGGTTTCAGAAGCGCCGCCATTTTCTTCACCGCCGCCTCCAGATCGACGCCCTCGGTCAAATTAACGGTTTCGGCCGCGATCACACGCACGTCGGCACGCCCCCTGCGCCGGGCGAGCACCCCCTTGATGCTTTCCGATCCGATGTCGAGACCTAAAACCATTTCCGGCATTATTCAAGCCTCCAGCTGAGCACCTTCAAAGGCGACCTCTGGACCACACCGTTTACGGACTGCTCCATACCTTCGGTCATTCCAGTTGAGTAAATCGTGAAATAGTTGCTCTTCACCATCTCGATCAATTCCGGTTTTATCGTTATATCACCCATTCCAGGAACATTTTTATACCAGGTTACTGACGACAAGTCGTTTCCCGGGCTCCGACGGTACTCATCCATTTTGTCGGCCAACTCCGCCGACACTTCAGCACAAAGAGCCCGCAGGACCGGTTTGGGCGCTGTATTGATATTGATAGCCCCCGTACCGTGAATGGTCACGCATTGTCTCAGGCCGGGTTTTTTACCGGTTCCGGCAAATACTTCCTTTGAAATACCTTTTATCATAAGCAATTCTTCAATGCAATCCAAAGGCCCGTTTTTTGCTTTGTAGGGCAGGGGCAGCGACGCATAGTAGGAGCTTTCCGCTCCCATACCCGATATATCATCGTTCTCATCCATCCAGTCAATAATCGAGTCCACGATTTCCATCCCCTCCTGCGGGCCGAGCTCAAACTCAGGCAACGCCAGGAGTCTCAAAAGCATCTCTTTGATCTCCGGGTTGACCGCGCCGCCGTCCACCAGTTTGTTCAGAGGTATCTTTCCCTTTTCGTCCTCGATGCGTAAAATAAAGTGGCCGTTCGGAAAGAAAGAAGCGGACTGGGCGGAAAACGTTTCCGCCCGCGCCCAGTCATCGCGCAGCGTCTCATAGTCGGCACTGGATTTTGCCAGCAGGGCGGCCGCGCCGTAAAAACCGGACTTGGCAATATAAGTCAGACGGATGCCGTCGCTTAAATTGGCCGCATCGTATATGTCATGGCGGGTCGAGCGGTTGAGTTCCAGGGCGGCCGCCGCCAGTATACTGACAATCAGGATGACGGTAATGAGCGCGATTCCGGATTGGTCTTTCAGGATGTTTTTCCTGTTTTTCATTTCCTCACCGGAAAAAATATTTTCGTTGTAAATTTGTAGGGCATTTCCGGATCTCTGTCGTTGGCCATAACAAGCTCTATCTCCATCATGGTCGGCGGCTTATCCTTCTGCGGCGGGGCCGACCTTGTATCCCAATGGTCAAACTGCCCGCCCGCTTCATTGAAAAACCGCAAAGCGAATCCCTTGATATTTTGACAAATAACCACACCGCGATCCGTTGCGGACTCCGTGGCAGGCCGCGAACTCAAAACGTCGGAACGCCACAGGGAAAACCGCCCTTCCTTGTCACGTTTCACGAAATAGGTGATCATAGCAGGCGCACCGTCCAGTTCGCCGGGCTCAAACACAAGATGAGATGACGACCAGAAGGTCAGATACCCGAATTCGTCGACGCCGATTCCTTTTCGTTCCGAGCGCAAAAAGAATTTGCCGTCAAATCGCCCAAGTGCGGTCAGGTCCCTGGCCATCCGGTCAAGCGTGACGCGCGCCATTTTATAGATGACCGACTCGTCTTCGATGTTTCTGATGACGCCCAGCGTT
Organism: uncultured Smithella sp.; assembly: GCA_964460865.1. Lineage (GTDB taxonomy): Bacteria > Desulfobacterota > Syntrophia > Syntrophales > Smithellaceae > UBA8904. The sequence goes on from CAYWRV010000060.1 coordinate 7,928, forward strand.
GACGTGTAGGCGGCATAAATCGTCGTGAGCACCACTCCCAGAATAAAGACGGCGATCATGATTTCCAGGAGTGTAAAGCCGCGCGATGGGGAACGGCGAAAACTGCAGATGCTCGGCATAGGTCACATCCCACTTGTTTTGTACAGCACCAATTGATATGTCCCGCCCTTTTCAAACCATCTGTTGAACACTGTCACTTCCACCCTCTTGAGTCTGGCGATCTGCGTGTCGGTCACAACCAGTGTCCATCCGTAGTCGGGATGAGCCGGAGAAAAATCTCCCTTTTCCGTCCGGTTATCCAGCACACTGGCCGCTTCGACGTCGGCCATTTTGCTCTGGGCCAGAAGCGATGCGGTAGTCTGAAAGCGCGCTTCCGTGGACATGGAAATGCTCTGCGACTGCATCTGGAAAACCGCCACCAGGCCGATGGCCATGATGGACATGGCCACCATCACCTCCAAAAGTGTGAATCCGCGGTTGCACCTTTGCATCATTCCTCCCGGCTATTTTGAAGTATCACGGCCCATGCCGTCGTCCACGGAAATATCCGCGTAGTGGTCGTACAGGGCCGTCACCCCTAAAAAGGGGTTGATCACCAGTGTCATGGCTTCATCCCCGTCGGCCAGATGAATAACCAAAGGCGGGCTGATATTGTTTCTGGCAAATAGCACTTCAACTTTGCCCTGGGAAATTTTCTCATTTTTCTGCTTGACGATATCCCTAATGACCACGCCGCCGGGTAACTTCTGAGCCCTTTTTTCCACCTCCTGCAGCTTTTCCGGTGTCATATCCGGGCTCATCACATAATAAGTGTTGTCAGAAATATTAAGGACTAGGATATAATCGGTTTGATCGCGCACAGCTTCAGAGCGCAGCTGTCGTTCCAGGCCGACGAGCAGCCTGGTCGTTTTTTTCAGGCTGTTCACAGTCAGGGCTTCTCTGGTGGTGGGAATGGCAAAAACCAGCGTCACACCGATCAGTGCGATGACGATCAACAGCTCCATCAGGGTAAAGCCCCTGTTTTTTGACGGGCATCCGCAAAGCGGGCAAAAGGCGCGCTGGCCCGCCGCGAAGTTATTTTTTTGTGGCAAGCAGGCAGCTGAATCTTCCTCTGACCTGCTCACCGGGTTCAGGTTAATCAACATCCCAGTTATTGATGTCCATATCCGCGTCTTCGCCGCCCGGCTCGCCATCCGCCCCCAGAGACGTTATATCGAAATCACCGTGACTGCCGGGACAGACATAGAGAAAATCGTTTTTCCACGGGTCTTTGGGAACCTTCCCTTTTTCCAGATATCCTCCCTTGCGCCAGTTCTTGGGCAGATTACCCACCGCGGGCGGCTCAACGAGCGCCTTCAAACCCTGCTCTGTTGACGGGTAGCTGCCGTTGTCGAGCTTGTAGAGCTTAAGCGCGCTTTCCAGAAGAGCCATCTGCGTCCGAGCCGCCTGCTGTTTGGCCGTGTCGGACTGCCCGATAAAACGCGGCAGGATAAGCCCCGCAAGCAGGCCGAGGATAACAATAACCACCATCAGCTCGATGAGTGTAAAACCTGCTTCTCTGTTTATGTGTTTTTTTCTTCTTTTCATTTTCATTCCTTTTTTTTGTTTAAGTTTTGACGGCTGGTGTTTACTTCACCATTTGATTCATCTCGAAAATCGGCAACAGTATCGAAAAACCAATGAAGCCGACAATCAAGCCCATCACGAGAATCATCACCGGTTCCAGAAGCGATGTCATCACCATAATGTCCGATTGCGCTTCCGTTTCATAGGAGGCCGCAATCCTGTTGAGCATCGTTTCGAGCGATCCGGTCTGCTCACCCACCGCGATCATTTCCGTGACCATCGGTGGAAAAAGACCACTGGCGGCCAGCGGGGCGGCAAGCGACTTGCCTTCCTCAACCTCCTTACCGACAGTGCCGATGGCCTCTCCGATATACACGTTATTGACCACGTTACGGACGATTTCCATGGCCGCCAGGAGCGGCACACCGCTTTGCAAAAGAGTCGCCAGCGTGCGTGTGAAGCGCGCAATGGCGATTTTAAGATTTACCGCTCCCCAGACCGGCGCCTTGAGCCGAAAGGCGTCCCAGTAGCGGCGGCCCGCCTCCGTGCCCCCGGTCGCGTACTTGAAGGCAAATACGCCGAGGATGGCGGCAAGAATGATCAGCCACCAGAACGACTTCAAAAAACTGCTGGTTCTGATCAGGATGATCGTAATCAGGGGCAGAGTCTGCCTCATGTCCGAAAAAATCTCGGTGATTCTCGGCACGACAAAGGTCATCAGCAGAAAAATAACCAAAGAGCCGACCAGCAGCATGATCATGGGATAGGCCAGGGCGGAACGGATTTTGTTTCTAAGCTCCTGCTGATTTTCGCTGAAGTCCGCCAGGCGCTCCAGGACCAGGTCGATCGTTCCTGAAGCTTCACCGGCCTTGACCATATTGATATAAAAAGGGGGAAAAACATTGGGATAATTTTCCATGCTGGCCGTCAGGCTTTTCCCTTCCGTAAGATCGGCTCTGATCTGAGCCAGGGTTTTCTGCAAAAGCGGGTTTTTGGTCTGGGCAAGCAAAACGGAAAAAGAGGGAACCAGGGGAATACCCGCGCCCAGAAGGGTGGATAGCTGACGGGTAAACATGGAAACTTCCTGCGAGGAAATCTTCTGGAGAAAACTGATTTCCATCGCATTGGAAAAAGACGATTGTTTTTTCTCCCGCGCGGGATAAATTTCTACGGGATAGATCCCGCTTTCACGGAGCTGCTGGCGGGCCGCAGAAACACCCGTGGCGTCCACAAAACCCTTACGTTCGCGCCCTTTCTCGTCCAGCGCCACGTACTCATAGACACTCATATGCCAAACCCCGCGACAAGACTGATGATGCAGATTTCCGTGGACATCTAACACACTTTTTGTCCGGATTCAAACGATTGTGTGCGCAAAGTCCAAATCCGCCGGCCCGTGATTGATGGGACGCTGTTAACTTATCAACTTCATGCCAACTTAAACGCATTATCTTCAGCAATCTGCTTGCCGCGGACAACGGATTTACTGATCGCCGGAAGGGATATCCTCAGCCTCCGGCTTAAACTGGACATGGAAACACCCAGCT
>CAYWRV010000061.1:0-11005 GCA_964460865.1 uncultured Smithella sp.
AAATAAATGTTGTTTCCTACGCTAAAAAAGCAACCGTCACGCTGACGGTCGACCCCGGCAAGGTGCATATTGAAGTTAATGACACAGGACCGGGCATCCCGAATATCGAACTGGCCATGCAGGAGGGCTACTCCACCGCCGACCAACGGATCCGCGAAATGGGCTTCGGCGCGGGCATGGGGCTTAGCAATATCAAGAATTATTCCGATAAATTTCAAATTGAATCAGAAGTGGGCAGGGGAACACGCCTGCAGATGACGATTCAAACGTAACTTATTTTCAAAGGGTCTGATTATGAAAACCGAAAGGATCGTCCGCGAGCTGGGTCTGGATGTCAAGTGCGGCCGTAATCATCTGGACCGGGAAGTGACAGGCGGGTACACAGGCGACCTGCTTAGCGATGTGATGGGAAATTCCAAAGAAGGCTACATCTGGATTACCAGACAGGTGCATCAGAATATTGTCGCGGTGGCATCCCTCAAGGAGCATGCCGGTATTATTCTGATTAATTCAAGTGAACCGACACAGGAAACACTGGAAAAAGCCGAATCCGAAGGAATACCAATTATGGTCTCCGATCTGCCCGCCTTTGAGTTATCAGGAAAAATATACAATCTTCTGACTTCTGAAATCTAACACTGATAAAAATTTTCACCGGTTGCCACAGGAGACATCCGGTTCATTGTGAAGCGGCAGGCGAGAGGACTGATGTTGAATATTTATAACTGTGATCTTCATATCCACACCTGCCTGTCGCCGTGCGCCGAGCTGGATATGCACCCCCGGGCGATCGTGGAAACGGCTCTGGGAAAAAAAATCGACATGATTGCCGTGAGCGACCACAATGCTTCGGCCAACGCCCGCTTCGTCATGGCGGCAGCTGCCGGCACCGGGCTGGAGGTCATTCCCGCCATGGAAATCACGACCAGTGAAGAAGTTCACCTGCTGGCCCTGTTCAGGGAGCTTGAAGGCCTTTTGCAAATACAGGAGGTTATCGACCTGCATCTCTCCGGTGAAAATGACGAGGAGCGCTTCGGTGTTCAGGCCATTGTCAACCAGCATGGCGAAGTCGAAGGATTCAACAACCAGTTGCTCATCGGAGCAACCGACCTGTCCATCGATGATGTTATCGCTTACGTTCATCGCCTCGATGGTCTGGCTATCGCCGCCCATATCGACCGGGAAAGCTTCAGCGTCCTTAGCCAACTGGGCTTCATCGATGACGGCTGGCGGCTCGATGCGCTCGAAATTTCGAAAAGAACCGGCCTGGAGAAGGGACGCCTTCAATATCCCGAACTTCAGCACTACCCTTTTGTCACCTCTTCCGACGCTCATTTCATAAAGGACATCGGCACCTCAATCACTAAAATAATGATGGCCAGGCCCGGCTTTGATGAATTGAAAATGGCACTGGGCCGGGAAAACGGCCGCTTGATTCTGGAGCAAAAATGCTGACACTGGCCGATCATATTCTGGATATCACGGAAAATTCCGTCCGGGCAGGGGCAAAACTTATTGAAATCATTATAGATGAAGATTCAGAAAAGGACCTTCTGACTGTAGAAATCACAGATAACGGCTGCGGCATGCACCCGGAAATGGTTAAAAAAGTACTGGATCCTTTCTATACCACCAAAACCGTGCGACGAGTCGGTCTGGGGCTCCCTCTTTTAAAAGACGCGGCCGAACGGGCAGGTGGATCCTTTCAGCTGAACTCACAAGAAAATTCAGGCACTTCAGTTAAAGCGACCTTCGGCCTAAGTCATTTGGACCGCCAGCCGCTGGGTGCTATAATTAACACAATGGTTATTCTCATTATTTCTAATTCTGATATTGATTTTTTTTACAAACACAGGCATAATGACCGCCGGTTTGAAATGGATACACGTGTAATTCGCAACGAAATCGACAATGTACCCATCATTCATCCCGAAATCATCAAATACATAAAGGGCGTCATGGCCCAGGGGCTGGCTCAAATTCAATCTGAAGCATGATGCACCCCACCGAACCTAGGAGGAATACTAATGAAAGCCGAAAACAGGGAACTTTTGCAGGAGTTCACAGCCGAACAGGTGGCTAAGCTCGACAGCATCATTGAAAAGCATAAAGGACAGGCAGGTGGGCTGATCCCCGTGTTGGAAGAAGCGCAGGTCTGTCTCGGATATCTGCCCCTGCCAGTGCAGAGACGAATCGCCGCCGGGCTGAATCTTCCTTTGAGCCGCGTGTACGGTGTCGTCACTTTTTATTCTTTTTTCACCATGACACCGCGGGGAAAGCATACGATTCGCGTCTGTCTGGGCACCGCCTGCTACGTGCGAGGTGGAAAGGCTTTAACCGAAACCCTGGAAAAGCAGTTCGGTATCAAAGACGGGGAAACAACAGCGGACCGCATGTTCACGCTTGAATCCGTGCGCTGCCTCGGTGCATGCGGGCTGGGCCCGGTCATCGTTGTCGACGAAGATGTGCACGGCCGCATCAAACCGGGCAAGATCAAAGAAGTTTTAAGTCAGTATAATTAACCTTTCAACATATAACGGAGGGAACACCCATGGCAAAACTAACAATCGATGATTTAAAAAAAATAAAAGAAAAAGTGCATAAAGAGATGTCCCTGCGCGATGGTGACCGCCGTGTCAAGGTCACTGTTCATATGGGAACCTGCGGGATCGCTTCCGGAGCCAAAGAAGTAATGGATTCACTGCTGGAAGAAATCGAATCCGCCAAAGTCAACGACGTGATCGTGACGACATCGGGATGCATGGGACTATGCAGCCGCGAACCCCTGGTCACTGTTGAAGTTATCAACGAGGAACCTATCAAGTATGAATATGTAAATCCCAATAAAATGAGACAGATCTTCAAAAGGCACATTCTGGCCGGAGAAGTGCAGACACCTTTCGTTCTGGCAAAGGGCGCGGAGATCGTTAAATAAAATATGACCGGTCGCGCCTCAGGGATACTGATGCGAATGGATCGTTAAGGAGGATATGGTAATAATGAAAATATTTCGTTCTCACTTGCTGTTGTGCGGCGGCACCGGCTGTCACGCATCCGGCAGCCCGGGTGTAAAAAGCGCTCTGCTGGAAGAAATCGTCAAAAGAAAGCTGGCGGATGAAGTGAAAGTCGTGGAAACGGGATGCAACGGGTTTTGCGCGCTCGGTCCCATCATGGTGGTCTATCCGGAAGGTGTGATTTACATGAATCTCAAACCGGAGGATATGCCCGAACTGGTGGAAGAGCACCTCGTCAAGGGACGCGTGGTCGAAAAACTCCTCTATCGCGAACCGGGCACGGACAAGACCATCCCCACCATGCAGGACATCCCTTTCTTCGCCCATCAGGAGCTGAGGGCGCTGAGAAACCGCGGTTTGATTGATCCGGAAAAAATTGAAGAATATATCGCCCGCGACGGGTATCAGGGAATGGCCAAGGCGCTCACGGAAATGACGCCAGAACAAATTGTCCAGGAAATCCTCGATTCAGGACTGCGCGGCCGCGGCGGAGCAGGATTCCCCACCGGCCTGAAATGGAAATTCGCCGCTCAATCCAAAGGCGACATTAAATACGTACTGTGTAACGCCGACGAAGGCGATCCGGGAGCGTTCATGGATCGCTCAATTCTGGAGGCCGACCCCCACTCCATTTTGGAAGGCATGGTCATCGCCGCCAAAGCCATCGGCGCTCATCATGGCTATATCTACTGCCGTGCCGAGTACCCGCTGGCCATTCACCGCCTGAATACCGCTATTGAGCAGGCCAAGGAAGCCGGCCTTTTGGGTAATGATATTTTGGGAACAGGGTTCAATTTCGATCTGGAAATCTACCAGGGTGCGGGAGCTTTCGTTTGCGGTGAGGAAACAGCGCTGATGACCTCGATTGAAGGCAAACGCGGCATGCCCCGGCCCCGTCCTCCCTTCCCGGCCGTGGCCGGCCTGTGGCAGAAACCCAGCGTCCTCAATAACGTGGAAACACTCGCCAACGTAGGACAGATCATCCAGCGCGGCGCCAAATGGCACTCATCCATTGGCACGGAAAAGAGCAAAGGCACAAAGGTTTTCGCCCTCACCGGCGACGTCAACAACGTCGGGCTGGTCGAAGTTCCCATGGGAACCACTCTGGGTACGATCGTCTATGATATCGGCGGCGGCATTCCCAATGACAAGAAATTCAAAGCAGCGCAACTGGGCGGCCCCTCCGGCGGCTGTATTCCGATTGAGCACTTAAACGCTCCGGTCGATTACGAAAAAGTAGCGGAACTGGGCGCCATCATGGGCTCCGGCGGCCTTATCGTCATGAACGAGGACAAATGCGCCGTCGATATGGCACGGTTTTTCATGGACTTCTGCGTGGACGAATCCTGCGGTAAATGCACCCCCTGCCGCGAAGGAACAAAGCGCATGCTCGATATCCTGACAGACATCACCCAAGGTAAAGGCAAGCCGGGAGATATCGAACTTCTGGAAGATATGGCCGAGGTCATTAAAAACGCCGCTCTGTGCGGCCTGGGACAGACCGCTCCCAACCCCGTATTGAGCACCATCCGCTACTTCCGCAAGGAATATAAAGAACATATTTTTGAACACCGCTGCCGTGCGACCGTCTGCTCGGCCATGTTCAAATCACCGTGCCAGCACACCTGCCCGATCGAGATGGACATCCCCTCCTACATCGCGCTGGTGCGTGAAGGCAGATTTGAAGACGCTTACAAAATTCTGCTGCAGACCAATCCCTTTCCCTCTGTCTGCGGCCGCGTATGTGATCACAAATGCCAGGATAAGTGCCGTCGGGCCAATATGGATGAACCGCTGGCCATTAAATTCCTGAAGCGCTTCATCACGGATAACGCGCCACGGCCGAAAACGGAGCCGGTTCCTGTCACGCGCAAGGAGAGAATCGCCGTCATCGGCGCCGGCCCGGCCGGCCTGACCGCCGCGCGCGATCTGGCACTGCGCGGTTATAAAGTAACTGTCTTTGAAGAGCTCAACAAAGCAGGCGGCATGCTGTACTGGGGAATTCCCTCCTACCGTTTGCCGCGCAACATTCTACAGGGGGAAATTGACGACATCGCCTCCCTGGGAGTGGAGATCAAACTGAACACACGCGTGGGACGCGATATCACCTTCAAGCAGCTGGAAAAAGATTTCGATTATTACTATCTGGCCACCGGTGCCCACAAGAGCACGAAAATGGGCGTCCCCGGCGAGGACCTGGGCAACGTATTCGGCGGCGTAGAATTCCTGCGCGACTTCAACTACAACGAAGAGAAATGGATCAAAGGCGAAAAGACGCTGGGTAAAAAAGTAGCGGTCATCGGCGGCGGCAACTCCGCCATCGACGCGGCCCGTGTGGCTCTCAGACTGGGCGCGGAAGTAACCATCCTCTATCGCCGCTTAAGAGCGGATATGCCGGCGGCCGAAGAAGAAATCAAGGCGGCCGAAGACGAAGGCATCAAAATCGAATATCTGGTAGCCCCCCTGAAAATCGAGGGAGCCAACGGCAAGGTTAAATCCATTACTTGTCAGAGAATGCAGCTGGGCGATTTTGACTCCAGCGGCCGCAAAAGACCGGTACCGATTGAAGGTGCGGAGTTTGTCCTGAACGTGGACGCAGTGGTGGCGGCCATCGGCCAGGTGCCGGATATGAGTTTCATCGACAAGAAAATCGGCGTCGAAATCAACAAATGGGACTGCTACACTGTCGGCAAGGGATATAAATCCCGCACTGCAAATCCCAGGTATTTTGCGGGCGGTGACGCACAGACAGGCCCCGACACGGTTATTGCGGCTATTGCCGCCGGGCATCAGGCGGCCGATGATATCGACGCGGCCATCCGTGAGGCCAACGGCGAGCCGGCCTACGAAAAACCGCCCTTTGAAGATATTTATGTGCCGCTGGTCATTGATGAGGAAACAGTGGAAACACCGCAAGCGGCAATGCCCGAACTGCATCATGACTCACGCAAGACTAATTTTAAAGAAGTGGAGCTGGGCTTCACCCGCGAAGAGGCCATCAAGGAAGCCTGCCGTTGTCTGAGGTGCGACGCATCCGTTTGATCGGCACAGCACATATACCGTTCCATTAAAACGGGCGGCGCTCAAGCGCCGCCCGTTTTAACTTAAACTATTTTCATCCCCACCAGCGTATCCGCCCATAACAAACAAGCCGTGCTGACAAACGCCTTATGTCCAGTTTATCGTTCCGTTTCCGTTTTTTAAAGAATACTTTTGTTTGCGCCCGACCTTGTCCTGCGACGCTTGGGCGAAAAAACGAAGGCGAGAGTAAAAAGAAGCGTTGCGGCCAGTACGACGGCCGCTCCGGAGGGTATATCGAATATATAAGACGCGGCCAGGCCGGTCAGGCATGCGGTAACCCCGGCTGCGGCGGAGATCCAGAAAAAAGATTTTAAATTGTAAGTCAGCTGCATGGCCACGGCGCCCGGCTGAACCAGAAGAGCAAAGATCAGAAGCCCGCCGACTGTCGCCAGGTTTGAGGAAATCACGGCGCCGGTAAAAAAAAGCAAAGCATAATAAATCGCTCGTTCGGGCACACCGCTGGAAGCGGCAAGGCGGCGGTTGAAGAGCACTGCGCGAATTTCTTTAAAGAACAGCACAATAAAAACAGCCAACAGCATTGTCACGACGGCCAGTATGACAAGATCGGCACTCGAAAGAGTAAGAAGACTCCCCCACATCAGACTCAAAGCCTGGGCCTTGCTGCGCGTGAGGATGCCCATTCCTAAAAATGCAACCCCCATCAGAAAGGAAAACATGATGCCAAGAATATTTTCCGGCGCCATTTCCGCCCGGTCGGACAGCGGCCCCAAAACGGCTGCCGCCAGCAGGCATAGTATGAAACCGCTCAAAAAAGGATTGATATCCATGAGCATCCCCAGTACGGCACCGGCGAATGCCGCATGCGACATGGAAACGCCGATCAGCGGCATTCTCATCAATACAACAAAAACGGAAAGAAGCGCGCAACTGGCACCGCATAAAAAACACGCAGCAAACGCTCGCCCAATCGGCGGGTAACTCAATGCTTCCAAAACTGACTCAATCATAAGAAACAAACCGCCTCCCGCCACGTTCGAAGGTTTCCAGCCGGTATTCGAACAGACGACTGAGCATACTTCCGCTAAGAGCTTCCATCACCGTGCCGTCAAAATACTTACGACCCTCCTTCAAGAGGAGAGCGCGGTTCAGACGTGTGGGAAGCATATTGAAATCATGAGTAACAAACAAAATGGTAAGCGAGCGTCTTTCGAAAACTTCATCGATGAGATTCAGGACTTCCTTCTGGACGGCAATATCGAGATTGGCGGTAGGCTCATCGAGCAAAAGCACATCAGGATGCTGGAGAATGGCGCGGGCCAACATCACTTTTTGTCTTTCACCGCCGGAGAGGTGCCCAAGCGGACGCCGGGCCAGATGCGAAACACGCATCATCTCCATAAGGCGCATCGCCTCGAGCTCCACGTCTTTGCCTGCTTTGTGAAAAAGGCCGCATCTGCCGACCGCGCCCGTCATGACCGCCTGACCGGCGAGAATCGGGAACCCCGGATCTATGGGAGTCAGTTGGGGAACATAACCGATGGTGAGCCGCGCCTTTTGCGAGCGACGCCCCGTCATAGCTTTCCCGAAAAGATACAGCTCGCCTGTGAACTTCTCAAAACCGGCGATGACATTCAAAAGAGTGGTTTTCCCCGCCCCGTTGGGGCCGATAATCCCCACAAACTCGTTTGTGCCGATTAGCAGATCTATATCGGCAAGCAGGATGTTTTTGTTCTTGCAAACCGAGACATGTTTTAAAAACAGGGCCTGATCCGTCATTTACGCTCCAGTGCCGCCAGCACCGCCTCCACATTGGCACGCAAAGCAGAAAGATAACCCTCTTCCGACGGATAATTGGTCAGCACAATATGCGGTTTGCCCAGTGCTTCAGCAATTCTTTTCCCTGCCTCCGGTCCGGATTGAAGATTATCCACCACAGCCACCACCCGCAGCACCCTGCCTTTTTTCAACAAGCGGGCTACTTCTCTGGCAGTAAGAGATTCAGGTCGGCCGTAAACACCGACAACGCGAAAACCCATCCACGTCAGTGTCTCTTCCTGCATAGAAGAAGCTAAAACAGGCAGATTATCAATTCCGGCTTGGCAGACCCTTTCTTTGAGCTTTTGTGCCTCTTGCCGGACATGATTCGATACTGTTTTTTTTCTCGCTTCTATTTCTTCTCTCTGATGAGGAAAATAAGCGGACAGCTCCCCTGCCAGGCGCTCTATGCCGACAATATAAGAATCAGGCGCCATCCAGTTACGACCCTCGCTGTCGAGAAGCAGTCTGCCGTGGCCCGGCTTACCCATAAACGTCACGCTGCGCGAGAAAATGACCAGACAGGCTTTCTGAATTTTTTCTATGTCGGAGAGCTTGACGTCATAATGACCGGGACAATGTCCGGGAGGAAAAATCGACTCCACCCGGTAATTTGGGGCCGGAAGAAGAGCACGGGCCATATCCGCCAGAAGGGCATCGGAGGTAATCACCGTGCAACTGTCCCCGGGTGCTTCGGCACAAGACCCGTCGGTGATGGTTAAACAAGCGGCCGTGAAAAGTACAAAACAGGCAACAAAAAATAACTTTACCTTGTCGGTTACAACCTCCGGCGCCTTTGGCACCTGTTTATGAATAATCATCGTCGCTTCACTTTACTGAAACTTCAGCGTCAGGCCCGCAAATGCGGTGACACCTGGCATGGGATACCCCTTATCATATTCGTAGTGACGGTTGAAAATATTATTGACCGCAACATATATTTCGGATCCCTGGAGCGAGAGTTGTTTCAGGTCGAACAGATAGCCCAGGCGTCCGTTCACTACGACAAAATCCTTGAGTTTGTTTTGGTCGGTGAGCATGGCGAAGTTAAAGTTTCCGCTCCTGGCACTGGTGGCGGCATAAACATCACGCAGATACTGGGCGTCGAGTCTGAATTTTATACACTCCAGAAACAGCCAGCTGAAACCAGCCTGAAACTGAAAGCCCGGTGTGTAGGGCATGTGGTCCTGCTCAATGCCGTCGCTGCCCGATGCTCTGGCTCTGAGCCAGGTGGCGCCGACAAACAGTTCCATATCCTTCAGAGGCATAAAAGTCCCGCTTATCTCCACGCCCCTGATCTTATAGCGACCGATTGCGTCATTGAACGAAACAGGCACAGGGCCGAACATGTAGGCTTGGAATCTGTCCTTTCCTCTGTCCTGGAAATAACTGACACTCACAGAGCCTTTTTGCGGCCAGGTATGTGTGAGGCCCGCTTCGTAATGGTCCACCACCTCCGGCTTTATGTTTTGCCAGATAAGCGAAGCATTGGCTACCGGCACATCAGTCCGGACCATATTCATCACCGCCACCGGCGAGGGGTAGTTCACGCCATGGGCATAGTTGAGGCTTACATCCGTATGGGCATATCCGGCGACAAGGCCCGCCTGATAAGACGATGCCGACTTGAATTCATTGTGGCGCTGATATCTGTAACCTGCAGACGGTATGGCGTGCAGGCCGGCGCTTTTTCCAAACAGGTGACTGACGGCGGCATAGGGCGAAAAAACAAAGGTGGCGGGAAAGTCCCATAAACGCTCGGCCCGGCCGCCGTTCATACCCGGGACGGCCAGCCCGCTGTATGTCCGCTGACGGTTTCTGAGCTCCGAAACGTCCAGATCCACACCGGCAACAATTTCCCCTCCCGGCCAGAAAACAAATCTCTCCTTTGCCCTAACGCCGTATAAAACAAGCCTTTGGCGCGACCACAGACCACCGCTTTCCAGCCCGTAGCGTACGCCTTTGTTCAGTTCCTGCAGCAGGTCGAACTCTGTTTCATTAAGATAGGCCTTGATGTAACCGCGCGCCTTTTCATAGCTGTTGTTCACCGAAAAGGTGGCAAGAAAAGTCCTCGTGTCGAACCGCTCCGCCATGGGCCAGCTGACGGAGTTCGCAGGTGAAGGAATCGCCTCCGGCATGGGCGCGAGAGTCTGCCCCTCAACGTAATTGGCCAAAAAGCGCACGCTCCAGTTCGGCAAAACTTCATAGCCGGCGTTTAGATAATAGTTTTGTTGCTGGGCGCGTGAATGGTCGCGATGCCCGTCGGTGGAGGCCCAGCTCTGGACTGCATAGATGTCGTAGGGGCCCTTTTTTATACCCGCGGCCACGCTCTGGGAGAAGGTGTAGAAACTGCCGCCGCTGGCGTCGGCAACCACTTCCCTGCCCTCTTTTTTCGGATACATTGGTTTTACGTTCACTGATGCGTAGCCGCTGCCGAATTCGGCGGGCTGCGGGCTTTTGAAGACTTCGATCGCCCCTATTGTCGGAAGAGCAATGCCATCTCCCATAACCTGCCCGAAAAGAGCCCCGTAGCGGGGCACGTCGTCATATAAAACAGCAAAGTCGGAACTCGGATGGCTGGCGCCCCTGCCGCGAATGTACATACTGTGACTCGACTGTCCGCCCATCAGGTTTTTGCTTTGAAACATGACACCAGGCACATTGCGAAGCACCGAGGGAAAGTCGGTGGAGTTCTGCTCTTTGATCTGCTCTTTAGTAACTACATTATGCTGTGTCGCTAATCGGGTGACCACCGGCGTGACCGGATTGGGCATGCGGCTGGATGTCACGACAATTTCCTCAAAACGGGTAATGCCATCTTCCTGGGCGGTGACGTCGCCCCCGCCGGTCTGCTCTGTCTTTTTATTTCCTTTTTGACCCTCCGTGTTGATGTTTTCAGAAAATACTGTCTGTGGAACCAAAACAAATAGAAGCATTAAAATCAGATACAGTTTTTTTTTCATTTCGTTTCCCTTCAACTTTATTTTTACACACTTACACCAGGCACCGCGCAAACCGTAAGAACAATACACATAATTTCATCATGCGCCTGCCTGGCCGGCTGTTTTAATGAGCTTATTAAATCAGGATATATTATTTGTACTATTGCAGGCGGAAACTGATCGGTAAAAGCG